>NZ_CEVXFV010000004.1:0-149738 GCF_982396655.1 Cellulosilyticum sp.
TAGAAGAAATACTTCGACTTGGAAAAACTTAGGCTTAAATTAACGGCTATGATATTTCTATTTTAAATCGCAATATTACTTATTTTTTGCAACAAAAAAACTATTCGCATTATCCTACGAATAGTTTTTTATTTTAAGGTTTTACCTCACTATATACATTTAATATTTTTTGTACAACGCTAACTGCACGTACGCTTTGAGCACCACCTTCTACAACTACTGCAAAGGCTATGGCATCTTTCGTATCTGCATCATCTTTTGCAAACCCCATAAACCAAGAATGGTCTGCTGAAGTTTCATTTTGAGCTGTCCCTGTTTTGCCACCTACAGTCATTCCATTATAACTTAGCGAACTTGCTGTTCCGTTAGCCGTAACAGCTAACATTAATTTTTGTAACTTAGTAGCAGTTGCTTCATCTAAGACAGCCCCTTCATAAGTAGGCATATTTTTTACTTTAATGCTCCCCTTCTTACTCATACTATAATCCATAAGATAAGGTTTCATACTTACACCATCATTGGCAATCATTCCTGCAACCATGGCCATATGAAGTGGCGTTACAAGTGTTCTACCTTGTCCGATGGCTGTAGCTGCCTTTTCAAACTCACTATCACTCGAAGTAAGTTGGAATTTACTTTTTGAATATGCCATATCAAAGCTTAAGTCCTTGTTGAAACCAAGCTTTTCTGCTGCAGCCTTTAGCTCACCTACTGAAAGCTGTTCGCCTAATTTAACAAAATAGCTGTTACATGATTTTGCAAAAGCGGTTTCTAGATTTACTTCACCATGTGCTATATGATCATAACACTGAATTGTATAATCATCACCACTTACTTCTCCTGTACAGTTATAAGTAAAATCTAAAGATTCATCCCCCTGTTTCTCCATATATGCCAAAGCTGTCACAACCTTAAAGATAGAACCAGGTGGATAAAGCCCCTGAGTGGCACGGTTCACTAAAGGCGTATTTTTTTCATCAGTCCGCAGTTCGTCCCAGTTTTCTGCAATGTCATTAGGATTAAACCCAGGACTTGCATACATAGCACGTATTTTCCCCGTTGAAGGTTCTAAAATCACTACGCCACCTCGCTCTCCTGACATAGCTTCTGCCACCGCACTTTGATAGCGGTCATCTAATGTAAGTACTACATCGCGTCCTTCAAACTTTTCATCTAAAAATGCTGCCTTAAACAAAGAAGTTACGCTATAATCTGGGTAAAGTAATTGTGTATTAGCTAATGCTTCTGCACCTGTTTTTCCATTTGTGGCATAGCCAACTGCATGGGCATATAACTTGCCACGTGGATAAGTACGTTCTTCATTTTCTGTAGTTGCAAGTACTACCATATTGGTGTCATAAATAGTCCCACGAATAACTTCCTTTTCCATTGCATTTAGTCTTGTGTTTTGTGGATGAACTGCTATCTGCTTTTCTTTCACAACGGTAAAGTATATAAAATAACCTATCAGCAGCATAAACATAGCCACAAAAATGCCTGTAATCATATAAATAATCTGCTGATCTTGATTTTTTTTAGTCGTTCTTCTTGTTTCTCTCTTAACTTCCTTTTGACTTCTACTCACCTTTTCTTCCACCTTTTTTCTCTTCATTCATTCTTCCTTTATAAGAAAAATACGTAATCAGTCCAATCATTCCCATACTTACTACAATAGAAGTTCCACCAGCACTTAAAAATGGACTTGTAATCCCAGTAAGTGGAATAAGCTTCATTACGCCACCTATAATAATAAATACTTGTACGGCAAAGATTGTAGCAATCCCAATGATGATTAAGCGGTAAAAAGCATGTGTATAACGAAACGCCGCTTGCAAGCAAAGTAAGATAATCCCTAAGTAGCCTAATAAAACAACTATTCCCATAAGGTTTCCAAATTCTTCACAAATTGCTGCAAATATATAATCAGAGGTTGCTAGCGGAATTTTATTGGGTACACCTCTCGTTAATCCACTTCCAAGCCATCCCCAAGTTCCCATAGCAAAAAGTCCTTGAACTACCTGATAGCCTTTTCCATTAATATCTGCCCATGGATTTAGCCAAGCTTCTACCCTTACTCTTACGTGAGAAAAGGCAAAGTAACCAACGACACTTCCAATCGCACCTGCCAACAAGCCAAGCCCCGGTAACCATGCACTACGTGTGGCCATAAGTAACATCATAAGTGCTGTTAAATAATAAAGTAGCGCAGCACCTAAGTCCTTTTGAAGTACTAAACATCCTAAAGCACCTAGCACCACAACCCCTGGAAAAATAAATCCTCTATAACCTTTTTTATGATTTTCGCCTGCACTCAGCGTAGAAGCTAAAAATAATACTAATGCCACCTTTCCAATTTCAGATGGTTGGAAGCTAAAGCCTCCAATGCTTACCCAGTTGGTAGCACCTAGCATTGTCGTTCCTGCTACAAAAGGTAAAAACATTGTTATAATGAGTACACCCAAATAAAAATACTTATTTCCTGGCTTAATTAAGATTGAGAAAATATTTGGGAATATCAATGCCACAATAACACCTACAACATATGCAAAAAGCTGTTTTGTAGCCAAATCATGATCAAGGCGCTCAAGCATAATAAAACCTATATCCATCATAAAGAACATAATTTGCCAAAGGACTAGTTCGTGTTGTCTTTTCCAAAGTTTAAGCAGCCACAATGTCAACATAATAATGACATACATCACAAGTCCATTAATCACAATAGGTGCTCTTAAAGCTTCATCCGCCTGCTTACCAACTAAAATACTAATCCCCGCCAAATGTACAAAGGTAATACATAAACTTAAAAATCTATTTCTTTCTCTTGTTGTGCCTAAACTATAGCTTACAAATGGTTTCATAAAGCTAAAGGCAACTACCATAAATAAAACGCCAAATCCGGCAAATATATACCGACTTAGCAAAATGACTAAATTAAAATAGCCCACACCATCTCCTCCTTATAGTGCTCCTTTAAAGCTAACACCTTCTAAACTTGCTGGTGTAAATGCTTTCCCCTCTAGGTAAGCAGATAATACTTTCTGTACTTCACCTACATCTTCTTTATTGAATTGAAGGCGTACATTCATTTGATTTTTAATACGTTGTAATTCACTTGTTTTTGTTACAACAGGCTCATAACTTAAAATTTGCATCACGCAAGCTTCACAATCAGTTTGAATGGCCCATGGTGTATTCTTACGGTCTTTAATTTTATAAAGCTTCTTTTCTTTTTCTTTCTTTTGGCAATGATTTGTATGGCGAAGAATGCATTGTTGTGATGTCATAACTGGAATATAACCATAAACAATTTTTTCTAAGCTTCCTTCTAATGGTAACATTTCTTCTAAAGTAAGTTCCATTGAAACAGTTTCACCTGCCACGCCCATGTTTTCCCATAAATTGATGCATTCATTATTCATGACATTTAAATTATAGTCAACAATAATTTTTTTACTTGTATCCTTTAATAAATAATACAAGCCCGTAGTACGTATAAGATAACCTTCTATACAGCTTTCTTCCCAAGCCATAATCGCCTCTTTAAAACGTTTATAAGTCTTTTCCTTCATGATTGAAGGGAAGGCAAGATACATCTGTACGTCTTTTTCCTTACATCTTGTTAAAGCCTTTTCCGCTAAGCTTTGGTCATATTGCCACTCCCAGTAAATACGTTTAATTTGTGACCATTTTAAGCATTCTTCTAATTGCTCTAAAGTTGTCACATGGACATACCATTGTCCTACTTCTTCATTTGCTTGTACATGATGATGCACTTCTTCTAAATGCACTGGATGTTTTTGAGGCATTACCCTTAAGATTTCTGCTTCTAATAAGCTTACAGCCTGTCTTCTCACTTCATTCAGCTGACTAATTGGCATATAAGCATTTTCATCCCAAATAATTTCATGCGTTTTAGCAACAAAAGAAGTACTTCCAAGCTTAGTTAACTGTTTAATCACTTGTTCCTTTGTAAGTGGGGCATTCATTGCATTTTCTAGAATATCTCCCTTATAAACAACCTTCTTATCTCCTGCCACAAGACTTACTTCTAAAGGTTCACCAATTTTACCTACTACGCTTAAATGAATTGGCATTTTACGTTGTGGTTTCTGATAAGAAGCACGTAATACTTTTAAAAGATTATGATTCTTAGTAAGATACGCTTCACTGCCTACTTCTACAAAATGTTCAAAGTGTGCTTTGATGCTTGTCCCCTTTTCACATTTTTTAGAGATGCCCATCCCTACGCTATCTTTACCTTTTCGGATAATTTCAAGACCATCTCCAGGATTTAGATCACGCTCAAGTAAAATAGTTGCCATCCCTGTTTTAGGCACAAAGTTTGTAACTACCCCAGCTTTTAATCCAATGTGCTTTGGACTTACTGGCGTAAGCATCGCCTTTGTGCCATGTTCAAAGTAATACCCCTTTGAAAAACCACCACGGTTAAATACACCTTTTAGGACATCTAAATCTTCTTGAGCCACCTTGTATTTTTCACCACTTAAAGCAAGGTCTACATATTTGCGATAAGTTTTCACCACAGATGCCACATATTCAGGAGACTTCATGCGGCCTTCCATTTTAAGTGAATGCACACCGCATGCTAAAAGCTCTGGTAAAAATTCAATACTACAAATATCTTTTAAACTCAGTAAATACGCTTCTTTAACAAGTGTTTTATCTTCATCCATTAAGCTATATTTCATACGGCATGTTTGCGCACAGCGTCCCCTATTCCCACTTCTGCCACCAATTAAACTGCTCATAAGACATTGTCCTGAGTAACTATAACATAAGGCACCATGAACAAAAGTTTCAATCTCAATATCACATGCTTTAATAATCTCTTCAATTTCTTTAAGCCCTAATTCTCTTGCCAGTACAACACGCTTAAACCCTAATGACTTTAAGAACATGACATCTTCAATGCTATGCGCTGACATCTGTGTACTTGCATGTAGGCGAAGTTTAGGGAAATATTTCCTTGCAATTGCTGCTACACCTAAATCTTGAACAATAATGGCATGTACACCTATTTCCTCTAAGTATTTAAGATACTCATAAACCCCTTCTACTTCTGCTTCTTTAATTAAAATATTAACCGTTACATAAACACGTACACCACGTAATTTGGCGTATTGTACGATTTGTTCGAGTTCATCTTCTGTGAAGTTATCTGCGTATTGTCTTGCATTAAATAATTTGCCACCTACAAAGAGGGCATCTGCACCATTTTCTACTGCTGCAATGGCATTTTCCATTTTCCCAACAGGTGCTAATAATTCTGCTTTCATCTAATTGTCTCACCTTTTCTATTTAATATATAATCTACATATTTCTGTTTTATTGCTTTATTAGTTCTTTTTAATATATTTATTTTACAACAATACAGGGAAAGAGAAACTTTCGTTTATCTTCCCCTGTTTGTATAATCTTTTTTATGATGTGAATGGGTTGCTACTGCTAATTGCTCTCGGGTTCGGGTGATTTCTAGTGATAACTCTTGAATACGTTGTTTCAATGCGGCATTTTCTGCACTACATTTCTCAAACTCATCCATACGTGCTTCTAACTGCTGTTTCGTCTTCACATATTCATCCGCCACATTTAATGCCACTAGCATATTGGCCTTGTGACTTGTAAGCTTTGTTTTACCAGCCACCTCTTGAATCTCTAATAATTTATCATTAATGAGACGTGCCACTTTCTGAATGTGTTCTTCCGACTCCTCGCCTTGCAGTGCATAAATAGCGCCACCAATGATGACTTCAATTCTATTTTTCGCCACTGTTTAACACCTCATTATTCTAGTTATTATTTTGCTTGTCACAATTATAGCATAACCCTTTACTAAATACTACTTTCTGAATTTATTTTACAAACTTTATTTCTTACAGCACGCTATACTTCCCAATTTTTTCCCATGAGACTTCCTAAAGTTGCTCTAAATGAAAGGCTTCATAAGCTTTAGGAGTTAGCATACGACCTCTTGGTGTACGTTGCAAATACCCTTGCTGAATAAGATAAGGCTCATATACATCTTCTAGTGTATCTCTTTCCTCCCCAATAGCAGCTGCTAATGTTTCAAGGCCTACAGGACCACCTTTAAACTGTAATGCAATCGCATGAATAATACGTCTATCAATTTCATCTAATCCATTTTTATCAATATTTAAAAGTTCTAATGCCTTTTCACAGCTTTCTGAATGAATATTGTTTTCAAACTTAATTTGCGCAATATCACGTACTCGTTTTAAAAGGCGGTTTGCTACCCTCGGCGTCCCACGACTGCAACGTGCAATTTCTAAAGCTGCTTCCTCTGTAATTGGCGTATTTAAAAGACCTGCTGTACGTTTAACAATCTGTCCTAATTCCTCAGCACTATAATACTCAAGGCGTTGAATAATTCCAAATCTGTCACGAAGCGGTGAACTTAACATTCCCGCACGTGTCGTTGCCCCAATTAAAGTAAAATGTGGTAAACTTAAACGGATAGATTTCGCTGTCGGCCCCTTACCCACAACAATGTCAATACAATAATCTTCCATCGCTGAATATAAAACCTCTTCTACATGACGACTCATACGATGAATTTCATCTATAAATAATATATCACCATGTTGCAGATTATTTAAAATAGCGGCAATATCCCCTGGCTTTTCAATAGCAGGTCCTGAGGTCACTTTAATCTTCACCCCCATTTCTGCTGCAATAACCCCTGCAAGTGTCGTTTTACCTAAACCTGGTGGGCCATATAATAATACATGGTCTAAAGACTCCTCACGAATTTTAGCTGCCTCGATAAATATTTTTATATTTTCTTTAATAGCAGATTGTCCAATATATTCTTCTAAAGAAAGGGGTCTTATATTGCTTTCTATTTCATTATCTTCTAATTGTAAATCACAAGACATGATACGTCTTTCCATTTTTCATCCCCCTTACATTCCTAATAAACTCAATGCTTTCTTAATTAGTGTCTCACTATCAGAACTATAGTCAAAGATTGCTTCTACAGCCTTTCTTGCATCTGCATCTTTATAGCCTAAAGCAGTAAGTGCTTCAATCGCCTCATTTTTAGCTGTATCATCTTTAAGGCCTGTCTGAAGAAGACTTAAATCTGGTACATAAAGCTTACCAATACTATCCTTAAGTTCTAAAATAATACGTTGTGCTGTCTTTGGACCGATACCACTTACTTTGCTTAAAGCCTTGCTATCTTGTTCTAAAATAATCTCAATAACTTCCTGACTTGTGTAAGTGTTTAAAACTTGCATTCCCCCCTTAGGGCCAATGCCACTTACACTAATAAGCTTTTTAAAGATTTCACGTTCTTCTTTATTTTGAAAACCATAAAGATCATGTCCATCTTCTTTAATATGCTCATATATATAGACTTTTATGGGTTCTTTGCTTTGTCCAAGCTGACTAAAAGCCGTACCTTGACAAAACACTTCATATCCTACACCACAAGCTTCTATTACTAAACTATTTTCATTTAATTCTTCTAATGTTCCTTTTAAGTATGTGATCATGGTCTACTCCTTTATTTTTAGTAGGCAATTTCTTCTCTATTTTACCTTACTCCCATATAAATAGCAAATGCGCCTTTAAGCTCACTGAACTAGGCTTTAAAGACGCATTCCAACTCCTTAATGAAGTGTTTTTTTACTGTTATCTGGCATGTATTTTAAAGGATGAAGTTTTCCATCTGGTGTTTGTATCTTTGTATTTTGTAATTGATTTTTAAAATTTGATCTAAAAATCTTTAAGTATTCTTGTCTTAAATTATTTTGTTCAATAGTTTCACTTTCTGTTAAACCAATTGTTTTCTTTTTGTGTGCCAGTTCATTAATACGTTTGATAAGTAAATCCATTTCCATGTCGTTAAATTCCTTTCTTAAGTCAAGCAATAAATATACGCTTTATACTAAGCCTTAAACCAAGTGCCCACTGCCTCACCTTTTAAAATGTCTCGGAGCACACTAATATCTGCTGCTGAAGCAATTACAGTATGAGAACCCGCACTCTTTGCAATTTTAGCTGCAATAATTTTAGTTGTCATGCCACCTGTTCCCATTGTTGTGCCTGCATCACCAGCCAGTAACTCAATCTCAGGTGTAATTTCTTCTACCACTGGAATAAGCTTGGCTGTTGGGTCTACTTTAGGATTTGCTGTATAAAGCCCTTCTATATCTGAAAGTAAAACAAGCAAATCTGCTTCCACAAGTCTCGCAACTGTAGCTGAAAGTGTATCATTATCACCAAAGCGATAACCATCAATCTCTGAAGTTGAAATACAGTCATTTTCATTGATAATAGGAATAACCCCAAGATCAATTAAAGTTTCAAATGTATTCTTCGCATTTGTTTTCTTGATTTCATCTTCAATCACGTCTTTTGTAAGTAGTATTTGTGCTATTACCTGATTGTATTCTTCAAAGAACTTTTCATACATTTTCATTAAAATGCCTTGCCCAATAGCTGCTGTTGCTTGCTTAAGTGGCAAGTCATCTGGTCTTTTGCTTCTACCTATACGCTGCATTCCTGCATTAATAGCACCAGAAGAAACTAACATAATTTCTTTACCAGCATTATTTAAATCTGTTAAAACACGTGCAAGTCGATCCATCTTCTCTAAATCAATCCTACCATTTTCATGTGTTAATGAAGATGTACCAATCTTTATAACAATACGTTTTGCTGCTTGTATTTGCGCTCTCATGTTTTCCCCCTCATTTATGTGAGTCATCTATTTATTGTATTCCTATTTTATACAAAAACTTTGTCTAAGCTAAAGCCCACGTACACTCACTGGAATGCTCGTTGCAACTTTTTGGCTTATTTCTTCAGTAAGTTCTTGAACTTTTACAAGACGTGCCATCCCTATTTTCTTTGTAACACTTAAGGCCTGTACGCCATTTGCATCTTTCTTTTGTTTTTCTTCAATGGCACTTACAGCTACATAAGCTGTCTTACCATCTTCTCGTGTCAACGCTAAGACATCCGCATCTGTTACATAACTTATGCCGACACAAGTAGCTTTACTATAAAAAGCTTTAATAAGTTTTTTACGATTTGTTTTTGTTTCATAAACATTAACGGGTACCTTAGTCACCTTACCCGTTTCATAACCAAAAGCCATAAAGCCACTATAATCTGCTGTGGCATGAATACTTATAATTTGTTCGCCATCTTCCATATCTAATAAATTTGGCAGATAAACCCCAAATTGGCTCGCCTTAGTATCTTCAATTTCATGTAACTTTAGTTTATAGACATTACATTTATTTGTAAAGAGTAATAAATCACTACGATTGCCTGCTTCTAGTTCTTGAATAATGCTATCATTTTCTTTAAGCTTCTGTTCGCCACTACTTCTTAACGAAACAAGTGTAATTTTCTTTAAGTACTGATGGTCTGTAAAGAACAGTCTGACATTGTAATCTTCAATAAGCTCCTCTTGTTTAGGTCGTACCACTTCTGTATGATGTAAAAGTTCTGTACGCCTTGGTGTACCATATTTCTTTTGAATTTGCTTAAGTTCATCACTAATAACCTTACGGACTTTATTTGGATGGGCCACAATATCTTTTAAGCGATTAATTTCCTTTTCAAGTCCTTCTAATTCTTTTAAAGTCTCTAAAATATATTGCTTATTTAAATGACGCAGTTTAATTTCTGCCACATATTCAGCTTGCATTTCACTAATGCCAAAGTGTGCCATAAGGTTTGGCACAACTTCCTTTTCCTTCTCTGTATGACGGACAATATCAACTGCTTTATCAATATCTAATAAAATTTGCTTAAGTCCTAAAAGTAAGTGATAACGTTTCTCTAACTTTTCAATGTTAAAATTATATTTACGAATGATACATTCTTGTCTAAACTTACACCACTCAGCAATAATTTCTTTAACACCCATTACTCTTGGCATACCATCAATTAAGATATTGAAGTTACAGCTAAAACTATCTTCTAATGGCGTTGCCTTAAATAACTTTTGCATTAAAAATTCTGGATCTGTGCTACGTTTTAAATCAATTGTTAATTTAAGACCTGAGAGGTCTGTTTCATCACGTACATCCGTAATTTCTTTAATCTTTCCAGCCTTAACAAGCTCTTCAATCTTATCAATAATTGCTTCTACCGTTGTGCTATATGGTATTTCTGTAATTTCAATGCAGTTTTCTTTTTTATAATAAGTATATTTACCACGTACTTTAAAACTTCCTTTTCCAGCTTCTAACACATTTCTCATTTCCAACTCATCATAAATAATTGTACCACCTGTTGGAAAATCTGGTGCTAAAATATGGGCCAGTACATCCGCATTCTCATCTTTTAAATAAGCCATTGTCGCATTACAAATTTCACTTAAATTAAAGCTACAAATATTACTTGCCATCCCTACAGCAATTCCTTGATTTGGATTCACTAAAATATTTGGAAAACGTGTTGGCAAAAGTACAGGCTCTTTTAAAGTGCCATCATAGTTATCCATGAAGTCTACTGCATTCTCCTCAATATCACCAAAGACCTCACTACAAACTTCACTTAGCTTAGCTTCTGTATATCTTGATGCAGCATAGGCCATATCTCTTGAGTAAACTTTTCCAAAGTTTCCTTTCGAGTCTACTAAAGGGACATTTAATGCCCCATTTCCTTTTGTAAGACGTACCATTGTTTCATAAATGGCTCCATCCCCATGAGGATTAAGCTTCATGGTTTGTCCTACAATATTAGCTGATTTTGTACGTACACCTTTAATTAAATTCATCTTATACATCGTATAAAGTAATTTACGATGAGAAGGCTTAAAACCATCTATTTCAGGCAATGCCCTAGAGACAATAACACTCATTGCATAGGGCATATAATTGTTTTCTAATGTTTCTGTAATTCTTTGTTTTACTATATTTTTGTTCATCGTCCCCCGTCCTTTCTCTATCATTTAAACACTATTTATCATGATTTTAGCTCATATCAGCTAAATCTAAATAGCGATGCCCTTCATCTGCTATAAACTGTTTACGACCTTTTAAATCATCTCCAAGAAGTACATCAAACATAAATTGTGTAGCCTCAACATCTGTTGGAAGCACTTGTATGAGCCTACGGCTTTCTGGACACATTGTTGTCTTCCACATCATATCTGGATCATTTTCACCAAGTCCTTTAGAACGTTGAATCGTATATTTCGTTTTTATCTTGCTTAAAATCTCTGTTTTCTCACTTTCTGTAAAGGCAAAGTAAGTATCATTTTTTGTATTAATTTCATAAAGTGGTGTTTCAGCAATATAAACCTTACCTTCTCTAATAAGCGTTGGTGCTAAACTATAAAGCATTGTTAAAATCAGTGTACGAATTTGATAACCATCTACATCGGCATCTGTACAAATAATAACTTTATCCCATCTTAAATTATCTATATTAAAGGTATTTAAATCTTTATTATGTTTTGATGTAATTTCAACACCACACCCTAATACCTTCAGTAAATCTACAATAATATCACTTTTAAATATTTTATCATAATCTGCTTTTAAACAGTTTAAAATTTTTCCACGTACTGGCATAATTCCTTGGAAATCAGCATTACGTCCTAACTTACAAGAGCCAAGTGCAGAATCTCCCTCTACGATATAAAGTTCACGTTTTGTGACATCTTTTGAACGACAATCCACAAACTTTTTAATACGGTTGGAAATATCAATATTTCCGCTTAATTGTTTACGTACATTAATACGTGTGCGTTCTGCTTTTTCACGACTACGCTTATTTACCAAAACTTGTTTTGCAATTTTCTCTGCTTCATTTTTATTTTCTGTAAAGTAAATGAAGAGGTATTCTTTTAAATAATCTTGAATTGCTTCTTGAATAAATTTATTCGTAATTGCTTTTTTAGTTTGATTTTCATAACTTGTAATTGTTGAAAATGAGTTGACGATTAAAATTAAGCTATCTTGAATATCTACAAAAGTGATTTTCTTTTCATCTTTATTATAGATCCCTTCATTTTTAAGGTATTGGTCAATGGCATATACAAAAGCATTACGCACTGCTTTATCAGGCGAACCACCATACTCTAAGTAACTTGAGTTATGATAATATTCTAAACAGTTTGTCTCATTACAGAAAGCAAATGCCACTTGAAACTTTAGTTTATATTCTGGTCTATCTGGACTATCTTGCCCTCTTGTTTCCTGCTCTACATATACTACATCTGTAAAAGCCTTTTCACCAGCAAGCTCTTTTGCATACCCCATAATCCCATCTTCATATAAATAAACAGTTTTCTGATCTTCAATTTCATCTTTAAAAACAAATTCAATATTTTTATTAACAACAGCTTGTCTTTTTAAGACATCATGAAAATAAGCCGAACTAATGCATACATCTGTAAAAACCTCTTTATCTGGCATCCAATGGATTTTACTTCCTGTACGTTTGTAATCGGCTTTTGTCTTTCTAAGGCCACCTATATTTTCACCCTTTTCAAAGTGAAGTTCATAAATGTAACCATCTCTTTTTACTTCTACGTCCATATACTCGGAACTATATTGTGTGGCACAACTACCAAGTCCATTTAATCCTAAACTAAATTCATAGTTGTCACCATCATTATTGTTATATTTTCCCCCTGCATAAAGTTCGCAAAATACTAACTCCCAGTTATAACGTTGTTCTACTTCATTATAATCTACGGGAATCCCTCTCCCAAAGTCTTCAATGGTAATGGAGTGGTCTTTATGCAAAGTGACATTAATTGTATGTCCATAACCTTCTTTTGCCTCATCGATAGAGTTGGCTAAAATCTCAAATACTGCATGTTGACAGCCTTCAATACTATCTGAGCCAAATATAACGCTAGGACGCAGTCTGACACGATCTGCACCTTTTAAGGCAGATATACTTTGATTATCATATGTTTTTTCTTTCATCTCTCATCACCTATATATTTAGTCTCATCTACTTACTGTAAATTAAAAGCTATCCCATTGTCAAGTTTTAAATGCTCCTTCAAATCTTTCTTTTAACAAAATTTTTCCTTGCTTTTTGTCATCTAAGGCGTATCTCTCACCTGTGTCATAGCAAGTACCTTCGGCTCTTTATAAGCCACATTAAAAGTTTCCACTTCCATACTTGTAATGGTGACTTCATTCTGCTCCGTAAGGGCCATTAAATGCTCTAATCCTTCTATGACTGTCCCAAATGCTGTATAACGTCCATCTAACTCAGGAGCATCTTTTAATAAAACAAAGAACTGAGACCCTTCTGTATTAAATTTATCACTTCTTGCCATGCACACTGTTCCTTGTAAACATTTCAGTTTATTAGGATAACCATTGTCTTTACATTCACTTTTAATAAAATAGCCAGGATAACCTGTCCCATTACCTATTGTGTCTCCCGTTTGGACGAAATAATTTGGTAAAATTTTGCTAAAGCCTAAACCGTTGTAAAAACCACACCTTGCAAGATCAATAAAATTACAAACAGTATTAGGCGCTGCTTCTGGATCAAGTTGCATCTTAAATGACGTATTATTTGATAAATCTACTGTCACAATAGGACGGCTTACAAGAGAGACCTCTTCTGTATCATGACTTATATAAAAATAGCTTCCTATGCCTATTATACTCATTATTAAAAAGATTAATAGAATTATCTTTTTCATTATCCACACATTCCTTCATTTTTTTATAAGTATGGACAAGCTAGGAAATTTTATACCAAATCTACCTTCTTAAACTTATGAGCGTATTTTTATAAGCAGAAATAAAGCGACTAGTAGCACATTATCAACTCAAATTTTGAGTTTGGAGTAGAAAAGTTAAAGGTCGAACTTTCCTAGTCTATAAAAAAACAGGGTGCATGCACCCTGTTTCATTTAATTATATATTATATAATTATTAATTAGTCTTCATCATAATCAGCGAAGAAGTTTTGATCGAATAAAGAAGCTACTGCATCCCATTCTTCGTCTGTTTCGATATCATCTAATTTTACTTCTTCACCGTTTTCTGAGTAACGATAGAAGAGTACTTCAGCTTCATCAGCATTTTCAACTTCTTCAGCTGGTGCTAAAGCAATATATTCTCTACCTTCACATTCAAAAATGTCAAGAACAGCGCAAGGCACTTCTTCATCTTCATCTTCGAAAGTTACATAGATTAATGTTTCTTCTTCGTGATCGTGTCCACATCCGCAATCATGTGCTTCATGTTCATGTCCACATCCGCAACCTGTGCCACATCCGCAGTTTTTGTTTTCTTCCATTTTAAGTTCCTCCTTAGGAATGAATTCACATTCGATTATAACATAGTTTGAGAAATTTTACCAAGGCTTCTTATAAATTTTCTTTTATAAGACGCTCAGCATTGCCATAAGTAATTGCATCTATTAGATCTGCTGAGTACTCTTTAGACAATCTTGTTACTAGTTTATCCATTTTTCCAGCATCACATACCTCTAACTTACACGCCATACCATCAAAGTCTGTTCCTAATGCTAAAATCCCCTTGCCGCCTATCTTATAGAAGTGGCCGATATGCCTTGCAATATCCTCTACCAGACTCTCATCCGTTCCATTTAAAAAGACACTATAAAAATTAGCCCCAATAATGCCCCCTGTTTCAGCGATAAGACGAATAGTTTCATCGGATAAATTACGGCTATGCGGCATGAGTGCATATGCATTACAATGTGATGCAATGATTGGTTTTTTATAAATAGCCGCTACATCTCTCACCCCATACTCCGATAAGTGAGAAATATCCACAAACATTTTATAGCCATTTAGTGCCTCTGCCACTTGCTTTCCAAAAGGTGTAAGTCCTTCCTTCATGCTATGGGGTGCACCTAATTGGTTTTTGTAATTCCAGGTAAATGTCATCATACGTACGCCCATATTCCATAAGGTATCAATTTCTCCGATGTCATGACCTATGGGGGCACCTTCTTCTAAGGATAAAAAAGCTGCAATTTTCCCCTGTTTTCTTAACGCTATATATTCTTCATAGCTTGTTGCAAGTCCTATTTCTTCCTTATTTTTTTCAATTTCTTGAAGAAAATAGTCTCTCATATGCTTTACATAGTCCATTAAAGGCTCCTGTACTTTTTGCATATCTGAATAAAGGGCAAACCACTGTGCAAAGTAATTGCTTGCTCTTAACTTGCAAATATCAATATGATAATCATTAGAAAACAAATGGGTCTTGTCGTTATAGAGTCTGTCAATTGTATCACAGTGCAAATCTATAAATGGCATAGTTCCCTCCTAGAATTTGTTAGGCTCTTCGAATGTTTGTCCTTTTGTATCTACTGTAACTGTTTTGATTACAACTGGTGTTTTTGGTTTGTCACCATATGTTGTAGGTGTTTTTGCAATATAATCTACAGTGTCCATGCCCTCAATAACTTTACCAAATGCCGCATAATCACCATCTAAGTGTGGTGCTGCTGCATGCATGATAAAGAATTGTGAACCAGCTGAGTTAGGATTCATCGCACGTGCCATTGAAAGCACACCTCTTGTGTGTTTAAGCTCATTTTTGAAACCATTTGATGCAAATTCACCTTTAATATGGTAACCAGGACCACCCATTCCACTACCTTCTGGGCATCCACCTTGAATCATGAAGCCAGGGATAATACGGTGGAATGTAAGACCATCATAAAATCCTTTTTGAATAAGTGAGATAAAGTTTTTAACGCTTTCTGGTGCAACTTCTGGATAAAGCTCTGCAATAATTTGTGCACCATCTTCCATAGTAAATGTTACAATTGGGTTTTCCATTTTAATTCTCCTTTAATGCTTGTGTTTTGCTAAATGCATCTCTTTAAGCTTATGCATTTTGTAAGAAAGCAATGTATGCTTTTCTCATTTCATATAAATCGGCCTTGCTTGTAATCTCCCAAGGTGCATGCATACTATGAACTGGTACACCGCAGTCAATAACATCCATGCCATAATTTGCAAGAATATATGCAATTGTACCACCTCCACCAAGGTCGATACGTCCGAGTTCTGAAGTTTGCCATGTGACATTATTTTGATCCATAATGTTTCTAAGTTCTGCTACATATTCTGCATTTGCTTCATTTGAACCTGATTTACCTCTTGAACCTGTATATTTGTTAAATACAACCCCTTTACCAAAGTAAGCTGCATTATTTTTCTCAAGTACACTTGGATGATTTGGATCATAGCCTGCTGTAACGTCTGAAGAAAGCATTTTAGAATTTGCAAGTGTTCTTCTTAGTTTTAAGCTAGAGTATTCTCCCACAAGCTCTAATACTTCCGCAACCATATTCTCGAAAAATTTAGATTGCATACCTGAAGCGCCTACACTTCCAATCTCTTCTTTGTCTACAAGTACTGTAGCTGTTGTTTTAATTGGATTCTCAACTTCAAGCTGCGCCTCTAAAGAAGCATAACCACATACACGGTCATCTTGGCCATAACCAATAATCATACTGCGGTCAAGTCCATAGTCGCGTGCTGGACCTGCTGGTACAATTTGTAATTCAGCAGAAACAAGGTCTTCTTCCACTATACCATATTTTTCATGTAGAAGCTTTAAAATATTTGCTTTTACCTTATTTTTTTCTTCTCCTTTAAGTGGTATAGAACCTAAACAAATATTTAAGTCTTCTCCCTTAATAGCTTCACTTAATTTCTTTTGCATTTGTTCGCTGGCTAAGTGAATAAGAAGGTCTGAAATACCTACTACTGGATCTTGTTCATCTTCACCAACTGTAATATTAACAACTTCACCACTTTGTTTCACAACTACACCATGAATCGCAAGTGGTAATGATACCCATTGATATTTTTTAACACCACCATAGTAGTGTGTTTTAAACATTGCAAAATCTGTATCTTCATAAAGTGGATTTGGTTTAAGATCTAGACGTGGTGAGTCTAAATGTGCTCCTAATAAATTAAGACCTTCTGAAAGTGGTCTTTGGCCAATGCAAAATAGAATTAATGTTTTATCTTTATAGTTGGCATAAACTTTATCACCTGCTGTAAGTTTTGCATCTTTGCCAATAAGCGTTTCAATATTACGATAGCCAGCCTCTTCTGCTTGTTTTACCATACTACGTACACACTCACGTTCTGTTTTATTATACGAAATAAACTTTCTATAACGTTCACCATATGCAAATAATGCTTCTAAATCTGCTTCAGTATACTCCTCCCATACATTTTTATACTCTTTTTTTAACTCATTTATGTTATCTGACATAATTTCCTCCTTAGATAATAATAAAATATTATACCATATTACATAATTATATATCAAACTCTATTCTACTGTATAGTATAAGTTAGGTTTTTCAAATTATACATGGATTAAATCATAAAAAAAAGATAACATAATTCTATTGCTTTTTTATATCTATTTAATAATATTCTACTGTTACAATCTTACCTAGATGAATTAAAATCTCTTGTAGGCGTTTTAAAACATTTAATTTAATACTTAATGCATCTGGAAAGTCTGGGTTTTGATGGGCAGGATTAATGGCTTGCCCTACTAAAAACTTAATATGGGTGCAATCTTCAAACAGCATTCTAGCTAACTTTGAAGCACCATCTTGCCCATATAAAAACTCTAAATCATTACTATTTTTTACTTTTTCTAGTTTTTCAATAGCTGCGCCCATGGTTAGTACACCTTCTGTTACCAAGTCAATCCCATCCATATAACCAATAGGTGGAATATTACGATCAATCATCTCTATATTTGTCCTTACTTCACGTCCTAGAATTCTAGAAGCAATATTGGCGGCTGTCCCACCACAAATAATTTTCTTGCCTTTGCTATGCATGAGTGTCTGAATAAGCCGTTCGTCATTTTCCTTATTTTTAGGAGGGCCTGAAAATAATACAGCTTCTTTAGGTTTAATGGCCTGGATTGTTGCAACAGTTGTATCATCTCCAGGCTGATTAATATAAAGGTCTTCACATACACCTAATAATAAAGACGTAATCTTTTTGGAATGCAGATTAGAAACATTTAAACTCTGTAAGTAATTAGCAACCTCTGGCCAGCTCCATCCTAAGTTTAATACCATTCCCACACCTGCATGAATGACACCATCACTTACAAAGACCAAAGTATCCTTTTCTTCTAAGGTAAGGTGACTTTCTTTAATCAGTCTCCCATTAATTTCTTTTGTTTGCCCCTCAAGCTCCTGTATTTTTCCATTTCTAAGGAAGAATACACCTGGATTATCAAATTCTGCAATATACACCATTCCTTCCTTATCTACTTTCACAATAGTAAAGGTGGAATAAGCCAATTTTCTTACTGAACACACCGGAAGTGTATGTATCATTGTATCCACTACTTCTTCTATCGAAAGGCCATCCTTTAACATAGTAATTGCAATCTTAGCCGTCAGGGTTGCTAAAATATTAGCCTTCACCCCACTACCTAAGCCATCTGAAAGCACTGCAATAAAACCATCCTGCTCATTAAAAAATTCTACTTTATCTCCACATAGTTCCTCCCCATGCTTATTTAAACTTCCTGTCGCAAAATCCATAAAAAATTTCATTTTCCCAAATCCTCTTCCTCTTGTATTAATTTTTTAAGCTTAGTAAGTGTTACCTTCGTTTCAGCTGTTGTCTCTCCTAATAAGCTAGCAATTTCTTGTGCTACTGTCATTTGCTTATTAATAACCTGTTGTGCCATATCAATGGCTTCTATCTTCATATTTTGTATTTGCTTTGCCATTTTTTCATCTCTTGTAATATCATTGGCAATCCACAACATCACCTGATGATAGTCACTCCAAATAATGCTTTCTATTACAGTAGCTTCTTTTTGCCCTACATTATTTTTATGATTTAAAATACCTTGCTTTGTCGCTCTGACCTTTTCAAATAATGATACAGGTAATATTGTCTGTATATTTTCATGAACTAGGTTTTCCCCATAAGTACAAAAGAAATGTTTTGCTGCAGGATTAACCTCTAAAATTTCTAGATTTTTATCTACCATAATAATCATATTCGGCGTCGTTTCAAAAATTACATTCGTTAATGTTTCTGCCTTTTGACGCATAAAAGGCAAGCACATAGTAGCTTCAGCAATACCATTATAAACAGCTACTGCCTTTTCTCTACATGTGTGATAACCGCAACTTCCACAATTTAATTCATCCAGCTTCGTCTCCTTACCTATACTGCTTAATATAGCTTCAATCTCTTCTTCAGTTGGCATTTTAAGTTCCTTCTTTAAATTTGGAAAATCCTTATGCAGATCAATAGTTACCTTGGTTTCATCTTTTTCTTCCTCTAATACTTTAGAATTTTCCCATTGGGCATAGTCTTTCACCCGCTCACTACGCTCATAAATATTGGTACCATCTTGTGGCATTCCTGCGCCGGCTAAGCAGCTATGACGACAACCATGTACTTCTAATAGTGTATTTTTAAACCCACCATTTTTGATATAAGCAATCATATCAATACATTCATCTATGCCATGAATCTTTAAAATCCTTCTTGGCATCTCTTTAGGATTAATCTTCCTTGTGACACCACCTACTATTGGATAACCTCGCTGCCTTTTATTAATTTGGTCAAAGGGGGTTTCTTCTAATTCCCACACATTAATTTTTTCCTTTTCAAACCAATGAAACAGTTCCTCAAATGTTAAGACCGCATCCAAATCTTTTTCTTCAATACCTTCTATCTTCTTAGATATACAAGGTCCTATAAAAACAATCTTAGCCTCTTCCCCGTACTTCTGTTTTAAGAGTTTGGCATGACAAGTTGCCGGAGAAATAACTGGAATCAAATAAGGCAACATTTCTGGATAATGCTTTTGAATAAGTGCATTGACTGTGGGGCAGCAACTTGTAATATAGCACTGCTCCCCTGGCATATTTCCAAATACACCATAAGTCTGTGTCACTAAATCCGCACCCACGACAGTCTCTTCTACACTGCTAAAACCTAGCTGGCGAAGTCCTGTTATTAAACGGCGACTCTTATTTTCAAAAAGTGCCGCAAAGGCTGGTGCCACAGAAGCTACAACCTTCTTCCCTTGATTTAAGTAAGTTTTTACAATTTCAACCTCTGATTTGACCTGCTTTGCATTTTGAGGACATACCTTTAAGCATTTCCCACAACCAATACAACGTTCCTTCATAATTTTAGCCTGCTCATCTTTAACTTCTATAGCATGCACAGGGCAAGCCCTAGCACATGCATAGCAGTTTTTACAATTTGCTTTTGAAAAATTAATAATCCACATATTGCTCTCTCCTCTTACAATACGTCTTTTAAGGAACTAATTCCTTCATAAATATTTCTTCTGCATTTTCCTTATTTACGGAAAATATTTGACCATCCCAGCGTACAACTACAACAGCTTGCATACAATTTCCTGTACAAAAAGCCCCACTTAATTCTACTAGATTTTCTAAATGATTCTCTGCTATTAAGCGTTTAAAAATCTCAATGACATCATATGAACCTTTGAGATGACAAGCACTCCCTATACAAATTTTAATTGTTTTCATGTCTTCTCCTCTTATATAATATTAAATAAAGGGGCTACACGCCTTGTGCATCCCCTATTTCTTTAAATACGTTTTTTTTCTTTATAATAAGTGTGTAAAAGTTCATGAGCCTTATGACTTAATGGCGCTTTCAAATAACAATCATAAAGTTCTAGGACCTCTGGATTTTCATGAGATTTACGCATATCATTTGCCTTATCATCTGCATAAAGTGCCTGACGACGTTTTTGTAAAATTTCAGCATCTCCATGGTGATAAGGTTGCCCTGCACCGCCAATACAACCTCCAGGACAAGCCATCACTTCTATTGCATGCAGTTTTCTTGGATTACCATTTCTAATTTCATCCATCAAAACTCTTGCATTACCTAATCCATGTGCAATCCCAATATTTAAATTCATATCTCCAATTGGTACGGTGGCAACACGTATTCCCTCAAAACCTCGGAGTGCTTCAAACTCCAATCGCTCTAATGTCTTTCCCGTTATTTTCTCATAAGCAGTACGAACAGCAGCTTCTATCACCCCCCCTGTCGTCCCAAAGATTACAGCAGCACCTGTGCCTTCACCTAACGGCCTATCAAAGTCCTCCTCTGGTAAGGTTTCAAAATCAATATTCATCTGCTTAATAAGATGTGCAAGTTCCCTCGTAGAAATACTAATATCTACATCACTATTAAATTCTTCTCGTTTCACCTCATATTTCTTAGCTAAACATGGCATAACAGAAACAACTACCATATCTTCTCTTGGAATATTCATCTTCTCTGAGAAATAAGACTTAGCAATAGCCCCAAAAATTTGTTGTGGCGAACGTGCTGTAGATGGTAAGTCTAATAAATCACTGTACTGAGTTTCAAAGAAATTAACCCATGCGGGACAGCAACTCGTTAAGATAGGAAGCCTTACACTTTGATCTCCTTTTGTTACCTTTTCTATACGATCAATAAGCTCTGCTCCTTCTTCCATAATTGTTACATCTGCCGCAAAATCTGTATCAAAAACATAGTCAAATCCCATACGTTTTAAAGCAGCTACCATTTTACCTGTTATGAGGGTACCTGCCGGCCAATCAAATTCTTCACCTAATGCTGCTCTTACAGCCGGTGCTACTTGTACAATAACCGTTTTATGTGGATTTGCAAGTGCTTTGTAAACATCATTAATATTTTCTTTTTCTGTAAGTGCCCCCGTTGGACAAACGGCTACACATTGCCCACAGTGGGTACAGACTGTCTCCATAATTGGTGTCCCAAAAGCTGTTCCTACAATAGCCTTAAACCCTCTATCTACACCGGCTAGGACTCCTACACTCTGCACTTTATTACACATCGCTTCACACCGTCTGCACATAATGCATTTATCCATATCCCTTACAAGAGAAAAACTACAGTCCATAGAATAGGTAGATTGCTCCCCATTTGTACCTATTTCAATCTGACGAAGTCCAAACTTTTCTGCTAGGTTTTGCAGTTCACAGTCTCCTGATTTAACACAGGATAGGCAATCTTTAGGGTGGTCCGACAAAAGTAATTCCAACACTGTTTTTCTGGCTTTCAACACACGCATTGTATTGGTTTTTACCACCATTCCTTCCATAACAGGTGTGGCGCAGGCCGGCGCTAGATTTCTCCTACCTTCTACTTCTACTACACAAATCCTGCAAGAAGCAGCTTTACTTTCCATTTGCGTGCCATGTAAATTTAAATAACATAACGTAGGAATATCTACTTTGGCAAGCCTTGCTGCTTCTAACACAGTGCTACCTGCTGGTACTCCTACGGTAATTCCATCAATGGTGACTTTAACTTGTGCCATATATGCCTTCCCCCTCTTCTAACCTTTTATAATGGCGCCAAATTTACATTTATTCATACATGCACCACATTTAATACATTTACTTTGATCAATGCTATGTTTATGTTTTACACTGCCTGTAATCGCACCTACAGGACAGTTTCTTGCACAAGCTGTACAGCCAATACATTTATCTGTAATTTGATAAGAAAGTAATGCTGTACATTGACCTGATGGACATTTTTTATCCTTTACATGGGCAATATATTCATCTCTAAATACCTTAAGGGTAGATAGTACAGGATTAGGCGCAGTCTGACCAAGTCCGCATAAAGCAGTATCTTTTATAATCTGACCTAACGCTTCAAGCTGCTCTAAATCTTCCTTGGTTCCCTTGCCAGCTACGATTTTTTCAAGCATTTCAAGGAGCCTTTTTGTTCCTACTCGGCAAGGTGTACATTTACCACAAGATTCTTCCGCTGTAAATTCTAGATAAAATTTAGCAACAGCTGGCATACAGTCATCTTCATCCATGACAATCATACCACCTGACCCCATCATTGAGCCTTTTGCAATAAGG
This sequence comes from Cellulosilyticum sp., assembly GCF_982396655.1. Classification (NCBI taxonomy): domain Bacteria; kingdom Bacillati; phylum Bacillota; class Clostridia; order Lachnospirales; family Cellulosilyticaceae; genus Cellulosilyticum; species Cellulosilyticum sp. Next base: position 22,930 of record NZ_CEVXFV010000004.1, read on the forward strand.
TTGTCAAAATCTATAGGCGTATCCAAGTCTTTTTCTGTTAGACAACCGCCAGAAGGCCCCCCTGTCTGAACAGCTTTAAATTTCTTACCATCCTTAATGCCACCACCAATATCATAAATAACTTCCCTGAGTGTAATCCCCATAGGTACCTCAATTAGACCTACATTATTAATTTTTCCTGCTAGAGCAAATACCTTGGTTCCTTTAGATTTTTCTGTACCGATCTTATTAAACCAATCTGCTCCTTTCAAGAAAATTACAGGGATATTTGCAAAGGTTTCTACATTGTTAACATTAGTCGGTTTACCCCAATAACCACTTGCTGCTGGAAATGGTGGTTTTGTAGTAGGTTCGCCACGCTTACCTTCCATAGAATGAATCAGTGCTGTCTCTTCTCCACATACAAAAGCACCTGCGCCAAAACGTATTTCTATGTCAAAACTGAAGTTAGTACCTAGTATATTTTTGCCTAATAAACCATATTCCCTAGCTGATGAAATAGCTGATTCCAATCGCTTAATAGCTAATGGATATTCTGCCCGAATATAAACAAGGCCTTGAGTTGCCCCTATAGCATAGCCACAAATCGCCATAGCTTCTACTACAGAGTTCGGGTCGCCTTCTAGAATAGAACGATCCATGAAAGCACCAGGATCGCCTTCATCTGCATTACAAACTACATATTTCTGATTTGATTGATTTTTATAAGCAAACTCCCATTTCAAACCAGTAGGAAAACCGCCACCGCCACGACCACGCAGTCCTGATGCCTTCACTTCATTAATAACATCTTCTTGTGACATGGTAAGCACCTTGGCCAGTGCAGCATATCCATCTCTAGCGATATACTCTTCAATATTAGTTGGATCAATGAAACCACAGTTTCTAAGCGCTACACGCATTTGTTTTTTATAAAATTCCATATGCTTTGAATCACTAATATGTGTATTAGTCGTAGGATCTGTATAAAGCAATCTTGCCACCTTACGTCCTTTTACAATATGTTCTTTTACAATATCCTCTGCATCTTCTGGTTTAACTTGTACATAAAACGTATTATCAGGTAATATCTTTACAACAGGTCCTTTCTCACAAAAGCCAAAGCAGCCTGTTCTCAGCACTTGTACCGCATTACTCATACCAGCCTCAGCTATGTACTTCTTTAAGTTTGCTACAATTTCAGTAGAATGTGAAGACATGCAGCCAGTTCCACCACATACTAGAATATGCATGGTATACTTAGACATCTTGCGACCTCCCTTATTATTCATCTAGGGATTTATGGCCTGTAGGAATGATTCCCTCTATCATTTCCCCACCTAAAACATGCTTCTCTAATATTTCTAAAGCACGTTGCTTTGTCACATTACCGTATACTACTGCTTCCTTCCCTGGTAACTTAACTTCTACAGTAGGTTCTGCATAGCAATATCCCATACATCCACCTTGTGTAATCACTACATTAGTAAGGTTTCGCTTTGCTACCTCTTCTGCTAAGAAATTCATCACTTCACGTGCACCTGCTGCAATGCCACAAGTGGCCATTGCTACACGAATCACTGCCATTTGTTCTACCTTCTCACCTTTTTCACGTAAGTCTACTTGATTTTTAACCTTTTCTCGCAGCACTTTTAATTCGTCTAAGGACATAATTTTAGGCATGGATGACTTCCCCCTTTAAAATTAGCGATATTCATTTAAAATATTTTTTACCTGTTCTCTAGATGTAATCTTACCATATACTTTATCTCCAATCAGTACAACCGGTGCAAGCCCACACGCTCCTACACACCTTAATGCATCTAATGAAAATACACCATCTTCTGTTGTCTCCCCAATTTGAATGTCTAATTCTTCTTTGAAAGCTTCTAATACTTTGTCTGATCCCCTTACATAACATGCTGTTCCTAAACATACAGAAATCGGATTTTTACCTTTTGGTTTCATTGTAAAAAACGAATAAAAACTTACAACACCATACACTTGTGAAACAGGTACTTCTAGCTTCTTAGCAACAAATTGCTGTACCTCTTTAGGTAAGTAGCCAAATATACCTTGTGCTTTGTGTAATACAGCAATTAATGCGCCCCTTTTCTCCGGTAACTCCTGGATAAATTGTTCTAACTCCTTATATAAGCTTTCTGTTAATTGATTGGTGCAATTTTCACACGCCATGGGTCATCCTCCTCATATAACAATGTTTTTGTTGTTATTTTACTGAATTATTTTCATATTTCTGTCTACTTTATGAAAATAACATAGCCCCACACAGTTGTCAATTAATTCATTTTTTAACAAAGTTTCTTACCAATTTCCTTCTATCTGATTTGTAATTGAACAACTTTGCGTCTTTAGTTTATCAAGTAAAGATTGCACGCGCTTCTCATTTAGTTCTAAAAAATAATTAGCTTCGCTTATATCTTGTAAGTAATGAGCATCTGAAGATATGATAATCTGATGTGCTTTATACTGTTTTGTATATTGCCTCAAATCTGCTGTTTTAGAAATCTCCAAGGTATTAAAAATAGGTTTACTAGGTAATACCCCTAACTGACTTATGATACTATAACTATTTCTATCAATATGTGCTGGATAAATTACACCACCTACTGCTGTAACACATTGAACAATTTCACTAGCAGACCACTTTGTAGCCATCAGCAACAAATCTTCTATTTCACCTATCACCTCATCCTTCTCATTTAAACACTGCTGTCTGCCAAATAATTGAATATTATTTTTAATCTTGGGCATACCTGTTTTAATATAAGCTTCTATCTGCTGTGCAATCTCATAAGATGGAAATAAAGCAATCATGTGAAATTCTTCTTCACATTCTATTTCCATCCCCGCTACTACAAGCAGATCATTATCTTGGCCTACTTTCTGCACTGCCTTACAGTTAAGGCAAGTTTGATGATCTGTAATAGCGATTACATCTAGTCCTTTAAGCTTTGCCATGTTCACAATATTATGTGGGGACATCATTTCATCTCCACACGGTGATGCAGCTGTATGGATATGCAAATCATAATAAACCTTCATAATATTGCCCTACTCTAATAGCCTTGATAATTTGCTTGCCAGTTCAAAACTGCTTTTGCTTGAAGTAAATATAGGAATCTTTTCTTCATTGGCTTTTTCAATTGTATCTGTATTTGGTTCTACCCCCTCTGCTAAAATAATGGCACCAATACCTGTCATTACACCTACTGCTATACTATTCATATGACCTTGCACTGTAATCCATACCTCTTTTGCTTGTGCATGAGCCATTACAAAGCTTAATAGATCCCCCACATAACCACCTTCTATGGGCTCATCTAATCCGCCCTCACCCCCTAATAATTTAATTTCCATCCCATTCATCATTTCTCTTACTGTCATTTAACTTCCACCTTTCATTTTTTCACTATCTGTTGGAATAACCGTTTGAGTTAACCTGTACATTTGATCAGATAATTCCTTAATTTTTTCACGTAAAATAAAAATGCATTCTTCAATATTAGACTTTTGCATCACTACATCCTCTGCAAAGCACCTACATGTAGGTGCACCACATGAACCACAATCTATTTGAGGTAACCTTTTATAAAGATTTTCAATATCCGTCATTTTCTCTAGTGCCTTATTGACATCATTATCTAATGTAAACACCAGTCTTGGCGATAAATCTTTTTCAAAACCATATGGTATTTTTCCTAAATGCTCCTGTAACTGTTTCCTATTAAGTGCCGTTTCCATCTTATTGTTACTCTCCTCATCAATCCATTTCTTTAAAGTATTACGACTCATAAAAGCATTTTCTATATTTAAAACGCCACCTAAACAACCACCGATACATGCTAAAGCCTCTATATAAGCAACCTGATTTAATGTCCCATCCTCTACCTTTTCTAAAATACCAATCACATTATCCATACCATCTACTGAAATATGATTTTTAATTCTTACTTCATCTACACCGCCAGTACGCATAGCCCAGGCAATTCCCTTCGAACCACTTTGCCGTCTTGCCCCTTTATACGTTGGGTGACCTAATATATTTAAAATCTGCTTATATAAACTTTGTATAGAAAAAACTCCATCCACAGCCGAACTTTCAATTCCCTTAGGCCGATGAATATCAGTTGCTTTTGCAGGACATGGGGAAATAAAAAATACACCAACCTCCCCCTGCCCTATTCCTTTTTCTGCATATTGCTGCTTTATAAAGCGTGCTGCCAATTCCATAGGTGAAATAATCGGTAAAATATGATGAATAAGTGAGGGAAATCGCCGCTGAATGAGGCGTATAATAACAGGGCAAGCAGAAGAAATTACAGGAAACGTTTGAGCTGTCTGTAAATACTCATAAGTATATTTTGAAATCATTTCTCCTGCTGCTGCCACTTCAAAGACTTCTGTAAAACCTATTTCATATAAAGCATCTAAAATGCTGGTAATTTGTTGAGCCTTAGGAAATTGTCCATACAACGACGGCGCTGGCAATGCCACCTTATACTTAAACTGATTCATTAAACTTATATCATCTGTCACTGCCTTCTTAGCGCCATTTCTACAGATTCGAATACAATTTCCACAATCTATACAACGTTCTTCAATAATAGTTGCTTTAGAACCTCTTACACGTATTGCCTCTGTTGGGCATCTTTTAATACAATCTGTACATCCAATGCATCGTCCTTGGTCTAAGGTTACTGAATGACTATGCACTTTTTCACCTCCTATTTCGGCATTAAAAGCACCTTAATCCTCACAGTTGTACCTTTTCCCCACTTTGAAGTGATATTCAATTCATCACTATATTTTTTAATATTAGGCAGTCCCATTCCTGCTCCAAATCCTAACTCCCTAATATGTGCAGGTGCAGTCGAATAACCTTCCTTCATAGCAAGTGCAATATCTGGTATACCTGGGCCCTCATCTTTAAGCACGATTTCCACATATTCGCTTGTTAATACCACATCTATTTCTCCGCCCTTGCCATGAATGACCATATTCATTTCCGCCTCATACATAGCTATAGCTACTTTCCTTACAATCTCTCCACTTATACCAAGCTGCTTTAAAACCCGCTTTACAGCTGCCGAGGCCTCTCCTGCGCGTAGGAAATCTTCTCCATCCACTTCATAATGTAACTGCATCTAATTCTCCCCTTTTTCTCCAAGACCTTTGCTGTATAATTTACCACACGCAATATAAAGTGGCTGTTTGGTAGAGAGCAAACAAATTTGCTTTTCCTTTGCTAGCTGCTGCATATCTTCAGTCGGTACTTTTCCCCTGACAAATACAATACCTTTTATGTCTAACATATCAGCTGTTCGAATAACCTGTAAGTTAATAAGTCCTGTAAGCAATAAAATATGGTCACTAGCAAAAGCCAGCACATCACTCATCAGATCACATCCACAGGCTGCCGAAATATCTTCATCTAATAGTTCTTCCTTTGAAAATACTTGTGCTTCTAGTATTTCTTTGACCTGCCTCAGCTTCATTGTTCTTCCCCCTTTTTATACAGTTTCATAGCTGGTAATGTGACTTCAAATAATCCCGTTAATGGATCTGCAAAAATACGGATTCCGCCTTTTTCTTTAAAAATCGCCTTTGTTTTCTCAAGCCCAATGCCTAGATGAAAATCATTCTGCTTTTGCCCCATAAGTAGTAATCTTGTATAAAGCCACGTATTCACTCTTGTTTGTCTATTTCTAGCTTCCTCCCACTCATGACTCATAGGATTTGTCACCTTTATATATTCCTCTCTAATATAAATCTTAATATATGCTTCATTATTCCAATAATTCCTATGAATGATTGCATTCGTTACAACTTCTAACAACCCTATTTTCGGATATGTACTTGGTAAAATCTTTTCCATTAGTCCTTCAAATTCGTCAATCATATTAAAAATATTTCCCCCGATAGCCTTTAACTGATTTGCCGTTTCTACCTCTAATACTGCTTGTGGAATATACATCTGTGGTAATATTCCAAATAAAAGTAAACCACCATAAGTTGGATAGTAAGACTCTTTTTCTAAATCTACTGTTATAATTCCTAATGCTTCTAAAAGTGTTTTATTTTCGCCTATTCCTCCCTGCAAATGTCCTATATGCTTTTTTATAAGGTTTTCATTTAAGTCTGCGAGGTTACTATTCCTACATGGCACATTTTCAAAACTCAACATACCATACTGTTGTAACATATTGGCAATCTCATGTCTCGTTGCTCGTCCTGTTGTAGAACCTCTCCGAATATAAAAGGCCCCCGTCATTAACATCTGATGTGGAACCTGCATGCTTTTATAAATGGTAATTACACCCAGCTTCTTTCCCTCATAAGCAATCATGTCAAAAGCAATCGGTACAGGCGGCATGCTCCTATTCGCAATAATCTGTTGCAATCTCTCTTCAATATTTTCAGGAACATCTTCTATGCCTACAACCTCCCTTGTCTTGTCCTTAACGCCAAAAATTATGTATCCTCTTCCGCCCGGTGTATTTGCCATGGCAATAATATCTCTTACCAATTCCTTTTTCTCAGAATCCAATTCAATAGATAGTTTTAGTTTAAAATCTAGCTTAAAGCTTTCTTCTTGCTTTAAAAGATGCTTTACTTTATTTGTATTCATCTTTCCCCTCCTGTATGTCCATTTCATGAAGATTAATATTCACTTTCCTTGCTTTTTACATATACTGTAATAAGTTTATTTTTAACTTCCAGGAGGTATGTATGTCCAAGAAAAATAAAGATCCAGAAGCTTATCTACGTTTCTTTCATATTGCCTGCTTTACCCCTTCTATAGATGTCTACATTGATGGTAAAAAATATTATTCAGATGTCCTATACGAAGACTTCACTCATTATAAACTGCACACCTATGGTGAGCATCAAGTCATACTTACCCTTAATCATTCAACAGAGCCTATTTATGAACGTACAATCTCTCTTAGTGCCTATAAAATTTATACACTTATCTTATTAACAGATCCTAAACATCGTGACCGTATAGGACTTTATCTGATAGAAGATGTCACACGCGGTATTCCTACTGGTCACTGCATGTGCCGCATCGGTCACTTTAATTACAGCACCTCCCTCCTAGACCTTAGATTTACTAGTCCAGAAAAAAAAGATATTTATAAAAAGGTCTCTTGCTATGAAATGACACCTTATTTTCCACTACTTCCTAATACCTATACTCTTAATATATTAGTTAATTTAACACAAAAACCATTTCTAGAGCTTAATAACTTAGAACTTAAATTAGAACGCTTTTATACACTTTATATAATTGGCAATAAAAAAGAGGAGACACCACCACAGATTATATTATCTATTGATGGTAACTCCTATTTACATTTAACCAAGCCTACCGATTAAACACATGCTTTATTTAAATTTCTTTTTCTTATTTTTAGGTTTAAATCCATTTTTTGTACTTGTCTTACTTTTACCTACTGCTTTTTCCTTATTAGGCTTAGCTTTAATACTTTTAGTGTTCTTTCTATTGTGTGCAGCTTCTTTTAAAAGTTTAGCTTTCTTTGCCTCTGCTTCTTTTGTACCACCTTTACGTACAGAATAACCAAAGGTTCCTAATGGTTCACCTAATGTAAGGTAAGTTCCATGAGAATAGGCAATTAGATCACTATCATTGAGATGGAACTTACCTTTTTCATCCATAAATTCTTCATTCACATAGATATTTAATACCTTTGCTATAAACATATCATGTGAGCCTAATTCTTTAATCTCGGTCACTTCACAAACTATACTTACAGGACTTTCACCAATCATTGGACACTTTGTATCTTCATCCCAGATAGGAGTTAGTCCCATTTCTTTGAATTTATCGTAATCACGGCCACTTTTTACACCACAATAATCCGTTGCATAAGCTAAATCTCTCGTTGTAAGGTTGATTACAAAATAACCTGTTTCCTTAATAATATTATAAGAAAATCTAGAAGGTCTTAGTGAGATATAAGTCATAGCTGGATTTGTACAAATAGTTCCTGTCCAACCGACAGTAACAATATTAGTACGCTCTAAATCACCACAACTAATCATAGCTGCTGGAATAGGATACACCATATTACCGGCTTTCCACTTTTGTTTTTTTATTTTTTTCATCTTTTAAATCCTTTCAATCTATATAACTTTAGCATATCAATATATTAGTGGTATTTCAAGTCTACACATTCGCAACTACACCAATAAACCATCCAATCAAGTTTACAGTCATATGCACTATGATAGAGCTTTGTAGTTTATTTGTTTTTTCCTTAATAGTTCCTAAAAGTATTCCCATTATACTAGCATATATCTTTTGTAAGGCTAAACTATGCAAGCTCCCAAATAATAAAGCCTGTGCAAGTATTGCAATCACTGGATTAAATTCTCTTTTAACAAATGATTGTACTTTTCCTCTAAATACATATTCTTCTAAAACAGGTGCCATAACAACAATTACAATAAAGTTTAAAATAGGTTCACTATGATCAAACATCTCACTAATTGCACTATAGCCCGGGAAATAAGGTAACAATATTAAATTAATACCTATACATATTCCGTATAATAAAACACCTATCCCTATATAAGCAAAAATTTCTTTCATACCTAACCAAATTCTATGCATTTCAAACTGCTTATTTTTATAATCAACTCCCAGTACCACCCCTAGACATACTAGCTGTGATACTAAATTTAATGCATAATGATGGGCACTATAGAAACTTTCATAAGCTGTTTTTCCTACTATTAAATAAGTGAGATTTCCTACTAAAAGCTGACTTCCTATAAACCATAGTAGCATTAAAATCACATAACCAATGACTTCTATTTTTTTATAATGTCGCATAATGCTCCTCCTAACACACATATCCTATTATCTTCACAATAAAAAGGCCTACCAAAAAGTAGGCCTTTTTATTATTGTTGTTGTTCTGGTTTTTCTACTAACACTTTATGTGATAAATTGATGCGACCTTGTTTGTCAATTTCAATAACTTTTACTTCAATTGGATCGCCAACATTTACAACATCCTCTACTTTTGCAATACGTTCATGTGCAAGTTGAGAAATGTGTACAAGACCCTCTTTACCTGGTGCAATTTCTACGAATGCACCAAAGTTCATAAGGCGTACTACTTTACCCATGAATACTTGACCTTCTTCAACAGGTTTTGCGATACCTTCAATCATTTTAATAGCTTGCTGTGCTTTATCTGCATCTGCACCACAGATAAATACACGCCCATCATCTTCTATATCAATTTTAACACCAGTTTCTTCAATAATACGGTTAATCATTTTACCCTTTGGTCCAATTACTTCGCTAATTTTCTCTGGGTCAATAGTAATTTGTGTAATAACTGGTGCGTATGGTGATAAATGATTACGTACAGCTGGAATGGCTTTTAACATAACATCATCAATAATATGGTAACGTGCTTGTCTTGTATTTTCTAAAGCACCTTTAATAATTTCTGGTGTTAAACCTTGGATTTTCATATCCATTTGGATAGCTGTAATCCCTTTGTGTGTACCACCTACTTTAAAGTCCATATCTCCAAAGAAGTCTTCTAATCCTTGAATATCTGTAAGAAGTACGAAATCATCATCTGTTTCTCCTGTTACAAGACCTACTGAAATACCTGCAACAGGTGCTGTAATAGGTACACCTGCAGCCATAAGTGCAAGTGTTGAACCACAGATACTAGCTTGTGATGTTGAACCATTTGAGCTAAGTACTTCTGATACTGTACGAATTGCATATGGGAATTCTGCTTCTGTTGGAAGTACTGGTACAAGTGCGCGTTCTGCAAGTGCTCCATGTCCAATCTCACGACGTCCTGGTGCACGTGGTGCACGTGCTTCCCCTACTGAATATGGTGGGAAGTTATAATGATGCATATAACGTTTAGAAACCTCTAATTCATCTAAGCCATCAAGTACTTGCATTTCTGATAATGCAGCAAGTGTTGCAACTGTAAGAACTTGAGTTTGACCTCTTGTGAAAAGACCTGTACCATGTGCTCTAGGAAGTAAATCTACTTCTGCAGCAAGGTGTCTAATTTCATCAAGTTTACGACCATCTGGACGTTTATGGTCTTTTAAAATCATCTTACGCACAGTTTTCTTTTCAAATTGATAAAATGCATCTTCTAAATACTCAAGGTAATCTTCTTTACCAGCTTCAGTTAATTTTTCAGTAACTAACTCTTTAAGTACTTTAAGTTGTTTTTCTCTAGTTTGTTTATCATCTGTAAAAACAGCTACTTCCATTTCTTCTGAACCAATGTAAGAAGTAATTTCATTGTAAATCTCTTCTGGTACAGCAAATCTCACATAATCCATTGCTTTTTCTTTACCACAATCATCTTTTATACTTTGGATGAATGATACCACTTGTTGGTTAAAGTCATGTGCCTTCATAATCGCATCATACATTACATCATCTGCAACTTCATTAGCACCTGCTTCAATCATCATTACTTTATCTTTTGTAGAAGATACTGTTAAAGCTAAATCTGATTTTTGACGCTCGGCTTGATTTGGATTAAATACAAGTTCACCATCTACAAGACCTACTTGTACAGAACCTACTGGACCCGCAAATGGAATATCTGAAATATCCACTACAAGTGAAGCTGCAATCATAGCTGTCACTTCTGGACTACAATCCTGATCCACAGAAAGAACTGTTGTTGTGATTACAACATCATTTCTATAATCTTTAGGGAATAATGGACGCATTGGACGGTCAATTACCCTTGATGTCAAAATAGCTTTTTCAGATGGTCTTGATTCACGTTTAATAAATCCACCCGGAAGACGTCCTACTGCATAGAACTTTTCTTCATAATTTACACTAAGAGGGAAGAAATCTACTCCTTCTTTAGGTTCTTCACTTGCTACAACTGTCGCAAGAATTACTGTATCACCATAACTTACCATTGCTGATGCATTAGCAAGTTCTGCTACTTTTCCAATCTCTACTGAAAGTTTTCTTCCAGCTAACATGGTTGAATAATTTTTTACCATATTCATTTCTCCTTTCAAGTTATCATTGTAAGAAGTAAGAAGAGAAATTTTTGTTGCGCAATCTTATAGTTCGCTTAAACTGTATTTTATACTCCTATTTTCTTTAAGCAAATTATAACATTGCACACAAAACATCATTCCTCATCTTCTTACAAATTAATTATCATCAACAACATATGTAAAGTATTTTCAAGACTTTTATATATCAAATTCTTTAGAAACTTTACAAAAAAGGGCGGAATACTCCACCCTTTTTAAAATTATTTTCTGATTCCAAGTTGAGCGATGATTGCACGGTATCTTTCGATATCTGTTTTGATTAAGTAGTCAAGAAGACCTCTTCTTTTACCAACCATCATTAATAAACCACGACGTGAGTGGTGATCTTTTTTGTGTGTTCTTAAGTGCTCTGTTAAGTGGTTGATTCTTTCTGTTAATAAAGCAATTTGAACTTCTGGAGACCCAGTGTCTTGTACTTTTCTACCGTATTGAGCAATAATCTCTTGTTTACGTTCTTTTGTCATTGTAATGACCTCCTATAATTTTAAATATTTATGCCAAGCACTAAGATATGGTCGGAGCGTCCGATATCTGAGTACTGGTCGTCAACATGGATTAGTATACCATAAGTAGACTTATTTTGCAAACATCTTTATTAGGAATTAAATATACTTTTTACAGCTATACGATCCTTAGCAATTTGCTGACTTAAGGCATCTACACTTGGGAATTTTTGCTCAGGTCTTATGGCATCATAAAATCTAACTTCTACAGTCTGACCATATATATCTTTATCAAAATTAAATATATGTGTTTCGATCATCTTTTTAGCGCCATTGACCGTAGGATTATATCCTATATTAGTCATTCCCAAATACTCTTTATTATATACAGTTACTTTCGTTGCATATACACCATTTGGTGGATAAACACGATCTGGATCTGCAATCAAATTAATTGTTGGAAAACCAATTGTACGTCCTAATTGTTTTCCCTGTACCACATTCCCTACAATTGTATAGGGATGACCTAACATCTCATTAGCAAGTTCTATATTGCCATCTATAATTAAATTTCTAATAGTCGAACTAGAAATCATTTGGGCATCGTATTTTACTGCTGGTACTACATATACTTCCACTTGATGCTTCTGCCCTAGCTCTTTCAGAAATGTAGGATTCCCTGCCTTATTTTTGCCAAAATAATAATTTTCTCCTACTACTAATACTTTTGCTTTAAGCTGTCTTATTAAAATTTCTTCAAAAAATACTTCTGGTGAAATATTAGCAAAGGCTTTTGTAAATGGGTATTCTATGAGTATATCAAGACCTAAACTTTTTATAATCTGCTTTTTATCTCTACGCGACATAATGAGTGGCTTTGGATGATTTCCGATTACCCAACTCGGATGAGGATAAAAAGAAAAAACGATGGTTTTAAGATGCTTCATCTTACCTTGCTCTTTCGCCACCTGAATTAGCATTTGGTGACCTCTATGTACACCATCAAAATTTCCAAGTACTACCACACTTTCTTCACTTTGACTTACATCAGCAGTTCCATAAATATATTCCATCCTCGTACCTCTCAAACTATTTTTCATACTGCTTTTTTACTATATCATGTTTTTTCCTCGATTAAAAGGCCAGAAAAAATGCCCCTTTCGTAACTTTATACTAAGAGGCTTTCTCCATTATTCATTATAGAACATTTTTTCTACTTGTAAACAGTTCTTTCCTTCATCCCACTTATAAAGCGCAATGAATCTGTTCTTTGTATCATAAATACGAATAAAATCTTGCTTGTAACTTTCTTCAAATGCCACAACCGCATGTAACTTTAATGCATTTCCATTATATAAAAGCCTTTCTAAAGATGGTTTCACTGTACATTTAGGTAACTCTTTAAAAATTTCTTCTAAATCCTCAATATATGCTGTAATATTTGCTTTTACTGCTTCAAGTTCAGCAAGTTTTAAACTATCCTTTAGCTCATAATGTCCTACTTTAGTACGTAGTAAAGTCCCCATATGCGCACCACAACCTAGCTTTTCACCAATGTCTGTACAAAGTGTTCGAATATAGGTTCCCTTTGAACAGTGTACACGAATCTTAAATTTATTTTCTACCAATGATTCAATGATTTCACAATCATAGATCTTTACCTGACGTTTAGGACGCTTTACAACTATTCCTTTTCTTGCAAGTTCATATAGTCTGATACCATTCACCTTAATTGCTGAATACATAGGTGGAATTTGCTCATAATCCCCAATGAAGCTTTTTACAACCTCTTCTACTTGTTGCACTGTTACCTCTACTGGGCGTGTTTCTAGAACTTCACCTGTTGCATCTTCTGTCGTTGTGGTGACACCTAAAATAACTTCTGCCTCATAGCATTTATCTGCATCAGTTAAGTAAGGCACAACTTTAGTAGCTGGCCCAATGCATAATGGCAATACCCCTTCTGCTTCAGGGTCTAATGTTCCTGTATGACCTACTCTGCGTTCTCTTAAAATACCTCTTACCTTAGCTACTACATCATGTGATGTATAACCACGTTCTTTATACACATTAATAATTCCGTTTAACATATTTAACCTTTCCTCAGTTACCTTAATTTAGCATTTTAATTCAAAAATAAAAGGCTGCTTAACGCAGCCTTTTATCCATCATTTATTTACTCATAACATCTGAAATCATTTTAGACATTTGCATACCACGTTCGATAGATTCATCTAATCTAAATAAAAATTCAGGTGTATTTCTAAGATTAATACGACGTGCTACTTCTCTACGGATATAACCTTGTGCTTTTGATAAAGCTGCCATTACATCTTGTTTTTTATTTTCTTGAAGAACACTAATATAAACTTTTGCTGTTTTTAAATCATTTGTTGTATCTACTGCTACAACACTAATCATTGCATCTTGTACAGCAGGATCTTTAATCTCACTACGTACAATCTCAGCAATTTCTCTTCTGATTTCTTCGTTAATTCTAGTTAATCTTTGACTTGCCATTTTTATCACTCCTCATTTTTAAGCTACTATAGGCGTAGTAGTTTAAAACTATCTTGGGATTTCTTCCATGATGAATGCTTCTACAGTGTCGCCTTCTTTGATGTCGTTGAATTTCTCAAACATTACACCACATTCGTAACCTGTAGCAACTTCTTTCGCATCATCTTTGAAACGTTTAAGTGAAGTAAGATTTCCTTCGTATACTACGATACCATCACGTACAATACGTACACCAGCATTTCTTACGATTTTACCATCTAATACATAAGCTCCACCAACAGTACCAAGCCCTGATACCTTGAATGTCTGACGAATTTCTGCATGGCCAACAACTTTTTCTACGAATTCAGGGTCAAGCATACCTTTCATAGCAGCTTTAATATCTTCAATTGCGTTATAGATAACACGGTATAAGCGTACATCTACACCTTCATTATCTGCCATTGCTTTTACTGTTGAATCTGGTCTTACATTGAATCCAATGATAATAGCACCTGATGCAGAAGCAAGTTGTACATCTGATTCTGTAATTGTACCTACACCACCATGAATTGTACGAATACGTACTTCTTCATTACTTAATTTTTCTAAACTTTGTTTAACTGCTTCAACTGAACCTTGAACGTCAGCTTTAATAATAATGTTCAGGTCTTTCATTTTACCTTCTTGAATTTGTGTAAACAAGTCATCAAGAGAAACCTTATTTGGTGTTTGCCCAAGCATTTGAACACGACCTTGTGCACGCATTTGTTCTGCTACTTGACGTGCTTGTTTATCACTCTTAGCTACATAGAATAAGTCTCCACCTACTGGAACTTCAGAAAGACCAAGGATTTCTACTGGTGTACTAGGACCAGCTTTTTTCACATTTCTACCTTTATCATCAATCATCGCACGTACACGACCATATGCACATCCTGCAACAATTGGGTCACCTACTTGAAGTGTTCCAGATTGTACAAGTACTGTAGCTACTGGTCCACGCCCTTTGTCAAGTTGTGCTTCGATAATTGTTCCTCTTGCTTTACGTTTTGGATTTGCTTTAAGATCACCCATTTCAGCAACAAGAAGTACCATTTCAAGAAGTGTATCAATACCTTCACCTTTAAGTGCAGATACTGGTACACAGATGATATCTCCACCCCAGTCTTCTACAAGAAGTCCTTGATCTGCAAGTTCTTGTTTTACACGGTCTGGATTTGCACCTGGTTTATCAATTTTGTTCATTGCAACAATGATTTGTACTTCTGCTGCACGTGCATGGTTAATCGCTTCAATTGTTTGTGGCATAACACCGTCATCAGCCGCAACTACAAGAATTGCAATATCTGTAACTTGTGCACCTCTTAAACGCATTGCTGTGAAAGCCTCATGTCCTGGTGTATCTAAGAAAGTGATTTTTTCACCTTTTAAACTTACTTGTGATGCACCAATATGTTGTGTAATACCACCTGCTTCTTTAGCAGTAACATGAGTTGAACGAATTGCATCAAGTAACGATGTTTTACCATGGTCAACGTGACCCATTACTACAACAACTGGAGGACGTTTTTCTAAATCTTTTTCATCATCTATGATTTCTCCAAAGATTTCTTCCATTAAGTCTTTTTCTTCTTCTGGTTCTGTAAGCACATCAAACTCTTCAGCAAGTTCTGTTGCTGTTTCAAAGCTAATTTCTTGGTTAATCATTGCCATGATTCCCTTTTTCATTAGTCTTTTGATAAGTTCTGTTGCTGTTACATCTAATTTATCCGCTAATTCTTTAATAGAAATACTAGCTGGAATTTGAATTATTTTTATTTCATCTTCATTTGTGTCTGGTTGATTATTCTTATTCTCTATCATATCTCTCTCTTTACCTTGTTTTTTTTGTGATTTATTTTTGGCTGGCTCTGTTGTCACTGTTGCGGTTTCTGTGTTGGCCTTATTTGTAACTTCTTTGTAGTAATTCATAACTAGATTTGCCTCTTCATCTTCTAAAGTACTCATATGACTATGTACTTTAAAGCCATATTCGGCTAGTATATCCATAATTTCTTTACTGCTAACATTAAGTTTTTGGGCAACTTCATACACTCTTACTTTCGACATACATCCACCTCCAAATGTGATTACTAACTTTCGCCGATTAATTCCTTAATCTTACGGGCAAAATTTTCATCGACTATTGCAATTACTGCACGTGGGTTTTTACCTACCCTGTCACCGATTTCTTCTTTTGTTCCCCACTGTACACATGGTATGTTACGGTAACTGGTTTTATCATTAAATAATTTTTTTGTATTATTTGATGCATCTGTAGCAACAATTACTAAATAAGCTGTTTGATTAAGTACTGCTTCTTTTGCTGCAAATTCACCTGTCACAAGCTTACCAGCTTTCTGACATAAACTAAGCATTTGATAAATTCTACTGTCCATCGTAAGCCTCAAACTCTTTTCTTAATTCGCCGTAAATAGATTTATCTACTGCCATTTTAAAAGATCTTTCTAATCCTTTATTTTTTTCAGCCTTATTAAGACATTCAACATCTTTACAGATATATGCCCCTCTACCTGGCTTCTTTCCATGAAAATCAAGTGAAAAATTTCCTTCTTGATCTCTTACGATACGAATCATATCTTTTTTATTTTTCATTTCGTTGCAACCTGTACATTTACGCAAAGGAATCTTTCTTGTTTTCATAGATCTTACTCCTCTACAGTTTCTTCTGCTTGCTCAGCTTCTTCTATTTCTTCAGCTTCTTCATTTTGAAGTGCTTCTAACTCTTCAGCTTTTGCACTCTTGATGTCAATTTTCCAACCCGCAAGTTTTGCAGCAAGTCTTACATTTTGACCACCCTTACCAATAGCAAGTGTTAAAATGTTTTCTGGTACGATAACTTTTGCATTTCTTTCGCCTTCAGTTTCCTCAAGCTCTACACTAAGTACTTTAGCTGGGCTAAGTGCTTCTCTGATGAATTCTTTTGGATCTTCGCTCCAATGTACAACGTCAATTTTCTCACCATTTAATTCTTGAACGATGTTATTAATACGTTTACCTTTTTCACCTACACATGCTCCTACTGAATCTACTAATGGGTCATTTGAGTAAACAGCAATTTTTGTACGAGAACCAGCTTCCCTTGCAATACTTTTAATAACAACTGTCCCATCTTTGATTTCTACTACTTCTTGTTCGAAAAGTCTTTTTACGAGTTCTGGATGTGTACGAGAAACTATAACTTGTGCACCTGCGTTTCTATTCTTACCTTCAGCTTTTCCTTCATTTTTATTGAAATCTTTTACTGCTAAAAGATAGAATGCTTTGTATTCGCCGATTCCACCATTTGCTTCCATTTGTGCATCAAAGTTATCATTTGGCATAGCTTCTGATGTTGGAAGTGAAGCTTCTGTGAAATCTAATTGGACAATATAACCATTTTTTTCTTTTCTTAAAACTTTACCTTTAATGATATCGTTTAATTTAACGCTATATTGTTCGTAAACCATTTGTCTTTCGGCTTCTTTAATCTTTTGAATAACAACTTGTTTTGCATTTTGTGCTGCAATACGGCCGAAGTTTTTAGGTGTAATTTCTACATCGATAATGTCATCTAATTCTACCATAGAATTGATTGCTCTTGCATCTGTTAAACCAACTTCTAAAAGTTCGTTATCTACCCAACCATCTTCTACAACAGTTTTTGAAGCATATACTTTAACATCTCCTGTTGTTTCATCAATGTTAATTTTAAGATTTTGTTTACCATTTGTGCTTACGCCAAAATGTTTTTTACAAGCTACTTCAATTGATTGTTTAATGGCATCAATCAGCTTCTCCTTATTAATTCCTTTTGATGCGGCAATTTGCTCAATCGCCATAATAAATTCTTGATTCATTTTAATCCTCCTCCAAGTTTATGCTTAATTCCAAGTGTCGCACATTTTGTGTATCACACATTTTCCCAAACATTCTTATGCTAAATAACTCAGCTTACAGTACATTATTCTCTTGTCCTTTTAAACTGTATCATATATTTATACTACATTATTATGCAAGGGGCTTACTATCTCTTGTATTAGAACATAATTGCAAGTCTAACTTGTGCTACATTTTTAAGATTAATTGCTAAGCGTGTGCCCTCATCATCTAAAATAAGTTCATCCGCTGTTTTTTCTACAAGCTCTGCTGTAAGATGTTTTTGCTTATTAATTGCTTCATATAATTTTACATCTACCATACGACCTTTGTATTTTACATACTCACGATCTCTTTTAAGTATACGGTCAAGCCCTGGGGAACTTACCTCTAAAATATAAGCATCTTTAATAACATCTTTTTCATCAAGTACTTCTTCAATTGCACGACTTGTAAGTCTGCAATCTTCAATGTTAATCCCGCCTTCTTTATCGATATATATTCTTAAATAATAGTTAGGACCTTCTTTAACATACTCTACATCTACAAGTTCAAAGTTGTTTTCAGCAAGTATTGGTTCTAAGTAGCCTTCTACCGTCTCTATAAGTTGTTTTTTATTCATGCCATTCATCCTTTCATACAATATAGTTTGACATAAACTAAATTATATATACATCTAAACAATACGAAAGAGTGGGTAAAAACCCACTCTTTCGGAAACGTTCATGATTATAATTATAAATTATACTACTAATAGGCGAAAAAAGCAAGTCTCTTCGAGAAATCTACATTTTTATTTTAAAGTTCAGCAATCTCTTGCATTAACGCTTCAAATAATGCTTCTTCTTTTACCTTTTTCACAATTTGACCTTTTTTAAAGATTAAGCCTTCTCCACGTCCACCTGCAATACCAATATCTGCTTCTCTTGCTTCACCTGGTCCATTGACAGCACATCCCATAACAGCAATCTTAATATCTTTTTTAATATCCTTTGTTGCTGCTTCTACTTTTTTTGCAATTTCAATCAAATTCACTTCTGTTCGTCCACAAGTTGGACATGCAATAATTTCAGGTCCAAACTTTCTAAGTTCTAATGCTTGAAGCACATTTTGTGCACATGTAATCTCTTCTACTGGGTCATCTGATAAAGAAACACGAATTGTATCCCCAATGCCCCTTGATAAAATAGCGCCAAGCCCTACTGAAGATTTAATTGTCCCTTTATAAAGTGTACCAGACTCTGTAATACCTACATGAAGTGAATAATTAAATTCCTGTGCAAATGTTGTATATGTCTCAATGGCAAGTGGTACATTCGAAGCCTTCAATGACACGACAATATCTCTAAAATCTAAGCGTTCTAGAATCTCAATATGTTTTCTAGCACTTTCAACCATAGCTCTAGCATTTACACCACCACAAGCTTCCATAACACTCTTTTCTACTGAACCAGAGTTTACACCAATACGAATTGGGATATTATATGCCTTTGCCTTTTCAACAACAGCAATAACCCTTTCCTCATTACCGATGTTCCCTGGATTAATACGTAACTTATTAATACCATTTTCAATTGCCATAAGGGCTAAACGATAATCAAAGTGAATATCTGCAACTAGGGGTACATGAATACGTGGCACAATTTTTTCAATAGCCTTTGCTGCGGTTTCATTTGGTACTGCTACACGTACCATTTCACATCCTGCTTCCTCTAAAGCTAGAATTTGTGCTACTGTTGCCTCTACATCCTCTGTTTTTGTATTTGCCATTGATTGGATAATAATAGGATTACCACCACCAATGATAAGGTCTTTAACTTTTACTGCACGTGTATTTTCTCTTGTATAAAAACTCATCGTCCAATTCCCATCCTTATTAAATCATTATATAGAACTACTACTGTTAAAAGCATTAAAAGTACCATGCCTACAAAGTGTACAGCACCTTCTTTTTCTGCTGAAATAGCTTTACCACGAATCATCTCAATCACAATAAATACAAGGCGTCCACCATCTAACGCTGGAATCGGCAATAAGTTAAAAATACCTAAGTTAGCAGATATAATTGCTCCTACATAAATAAGATTCATTACTGCCATTGATAAACCACCCATTTCAAGTCCTGCATCCCATTGTTTAGAGGTTTGATCTACCACGCCTACAATACCCGCTACCTGATTCATACCAACCTGACCTGTTGCAAGCTGAATTAAGCTGCCCCAGATTTGTTTTAACATATCAAGCATAGCTAGGAAGCCCATTTTAATATCATAAAAAATGTTATAATGTGTACGCTCTACTGTAAAACCAAAACGTGCTACACCATCTTCTTGCATTTTTGTACTTATCTGAACATCCTCTTTCGTACCATCTGTATGCTTGACAGAAAGTATATAGGTTTCTTCCTGATCACTTAACTCCTTAGACAAATCTGCAAGTTTACTTACCTTTACACCATTCACGGCTATGATTTGATCACCAGCTATAAGCCCTACCGTAGCAGCTGGCATATCATCCTGCACAGTTGCAACTATATTACTACTGTAGCCTAAATATCCTACCACAATACTCATTAAAATCCAAGCCAAAACAAAGTTCATCACAGCACCAGCTACAACAATGACAAACTTTTGCCAAGGTTTTTTGGAACTCATTGCCTTAGGGTTATCACTTACCCCTACCTCTTCTTCCATACTGCAGAAGCCGCCTATAGGAAGAAGACGAATAGAATAAAGTGTTTCACCCTTTTGAATTGACCATACTTTAGGTCCCATTCCAATAGCAAATTCATGGACTAATACGCCATTTTTCTTTGCCATAATAAAGTGCCCCCATTCATGAATAATGACGACACAAGCAAATATTAAAACAAGCATGATTACAAACAACACTTTGTCTAACATTTATCTACCTTCTTTCTACTACACGCTCTTGCCCAAGCATCACTCTCTAAAATTTGTTCTAAAGTTGGACTACTTATACATATGTGTTCTTCCATCACGTTATGTATAATTTGAGGTATTTCCATAAAACTAATTTTTCCATTTAAGAAGGCTTCTACAACTACTTCATTAGCAGCATTTAAGACAGCTGGCATTGTCCCCCCTACTTTTAATGCATCATAAGCATATTGTAAGCAAGGAAATACATCTTTTCTAGGATGTTCAAAAGATAAATTTTTAATCTCTGCTAATTTCAGTTTAGAAATACAGTCTAAATGCGTACGTTCTGGATAATAAAGCGCATAACCAATAGGATGTCTCATATCTGGCATACCAAGTTGTGCAATAGTTGAACCGTCTACGTATTCTACCATAGAATGGACAATACTTTCTTTATGCACAACCACATCAATCTGCTCTGGTGCTACATCAAATAAATGTTTTGCTTCAATCACTTCTAACCCCTTATTCATCAACGTTGCTGAGTCAATAGTAATCTTACTTCCCATCTTCCAGTTTGGATGATTAAGCGCCTGCTCAACAGTTACATTTTCTAATTGCTCTTTAGTATACTCCCTAAAAGGGCCACCTGAAGCAGTTAAAATGATATTTTCAATTTCACCATGTTTGTTTCCTCTTAAACATTGGAACACTGCAGAATGCTCACTATCTACTGGTAAAATAGATACGCCATGTTTCTTAGCTAAATTCATAACCAGTTCACCAGCTGTAACAAGTGTTTCTTTATTTGCAAGTGCAATTGTCTTTTTAGCTTCAATGGCACGAATTGTAGGAAGTAGACCAATCATCCCTACTACAGCAGTTACAACAATTTCTGCTTCATTTAATGTCGCAACTTCTATAAGTCCTTCTACACCTGTTACCACATCAATCTCATATGATGTTCGTTTAAGACGCTTCTTTAATTCTTCCGCCTTTTCCTCTTTCATCACACATACAAGCTGTGGTCTAAATTCTTTAATTTGTTCCTCTAATAAATCAATATTACTATGTGCACTAAGGCTTACAACTTCCATATTCGGATCACGTCTTACAATATCTAATGTCTGTGTACCGATAGAACCTGTTGAACCTAGAATAGCAATTTTCTTTTGCATTTTAAAAACTCCTATCTTACTATTTTTTCTGCGACTACAACGGCTAAATAAATCATAGGTGCAACAAATAAAATACTATCAAATCGATCTAATATGCCACCATGACCTGGTAATAAATTCCCAAAGTCCTTTTTACCAAAAGTGCGTTTAATTGCAGAAGCTGCCAAATCTCCAAATTGAGAAATTAAAGCTGCAACTACTACAGCAATCACTACAAGTATCATGTAGTCACTTAATATAGTATATCTATAATGTGTATAAATTATGGTGTAAATGAACCCAAGCACACCTGCACCAATCATACCGCCTATACTACCTTCTATAGTTTTCTTAGGACTTAAAACAGGTGCTAACTTATGCTTTCCAAATGCACGACCAGTAAAGTATGCAAATGTGTCAGATCCCCATGAACTTAGGAAAATAAGCCAAATCCAAAAATCACCATACTGCATTTTTCTAATAAGTACTATAAAGCTAAAAAGTAAAGGAATATATAATACGCCTATTACAGTTAAAGCTACATCAACAATAGAATATTTAGGATAGCAAATTACCATGGTCATAAGTGTTGCAACTATTAAAAGACTTAAGTAAATTGTAAAATAATTTTCTACCAAACCAAAAAATAAAAAGTACACCACGGTAGCAACATATCCAATATATTTCATAGGTTTATGTGTATCTTCTATGGCACGATAAAATTCAAATAATCCAATTAAGCTAATTCCTAATATTGTAAACTGAAGTACCGGATTTCCTAATAATATAAGTCCAATAATAATAGGTAGTCCAATAACTGCTGTTAATACTCTTGTACCCACAGGTTTTCCTCCTATTCGCTTTTACCAAATCTTCTCTTACGTGTAGTATATGCTTCTAATGCCTTATCAAATTCTTTTTTCGTAAAATCTGGCCATAAACAATCTGTAAAGTAAAATTCAGAATACGTCAGCTGCCATGGTAAAAAATTACTTGTACGGACTTCACCACTTGTACGAATCATAAGATCTGGGTCAGGCATATTAGCTGTATCCAAATACCCACTAATCATCTCTTCTGTAATTTCTTCTATAGTCATTTTTTCTGCTTTAACATCTTCTGAAATTTTTTGAATCGCACGCTTCAATTCATCACGACCACCATAGTTAAATGCCATATTAAAGCAAATCCCTGTTTTATCTTTAGTAACTTTCATTAACTGCTTCATCTTTTCTTTAACATCTTCTGGAATATTCGTTGATTCTAAGTCGCCAATAACATTAAAACGTAAGTTTTTCTTTGCTGCTGATTTAAGATTATTATCTAAATATCTTCTAAATAAACTCATTAGTCCATTTACTTCTGACTCTGGTCTGCGCCAGTTTTCAGTTGAAAATGCATAAACAGTTAAGTATTTAATACCTTTTTTATCTGCATAGTCTAATATAGTCTCTAATGTCTTGGTGCCACGACGATGTCCCTCATTACGCGGTAAATTTCTTTCTTTTGCCCATCGTCCATTGCCATCCATAATAATTGCAATATGCTCTGGTAAATTCATCATATTTTATTTCCTCCTATACTAAAAAACTCCTCATAAAGAGGAGCTTTTATATTATACAGATAAAATGTCTTTGCTTTTTGCTTCTACAATTTTATCAATTTCATCCACAAATTTATCTGTCATTTTTTGGATATCTTTATCTGCAACTTCTTGTTCATCTTTGCTAATTGCATTATCTTTTTCCATTTTTTTGATTGCATCCATTGCATCACGACGGATATTTCTAATAGCCACTTTAGAAGCTTCGCCTTTTTTCTTAATTTCTTTTGTAAGATCTTTACGACGTTCTTCTGTGAGTTCTGGGAATACTAAACGAATTACTTTCCCATCATTTGTTGGGTTGATACCAAGGTCTGATTCATTAATTGCTTTTTCAATTGCTTTTAAAACTGTTGCATCCCATGGTTGAATTTGTAAAATACGTGCTTCTGGTACACTTACATTACCTACTTGCTGAATAGGTGTTGGCGAACCATAATATTCCACCATAATACGATCTAAAACGTGTGGATTAGCACGTCCTGCACGGATTGTTGCTAAATCAGCTTTTAACGCATTAATTGATTTATCCATTTTTTCTTCAAATTTTTTTAATGTTTCTTTCACTCTAATATCCTCCTTATATTACCCTTCTATATAAATAGTTGTACCTATTTCTTCACCTTCAGAAACTCTTATAATACTATTTTCTGCACCTAAGTCAAATACAATAATAGGTAACCTTTGCTCTATACAAAGCGTAGCAGCTGCTGCATCAATAGCTTTTAAATCTTGGCGCAACATATCTTGACAAGAAATACGTGTATATTTCTTAGCATCTTTATTTGTTTTAGGATCACTGTCATAAACACCATCAATATTTTTTGCAAATAATAATGCATCAGCTTCAATCTCACATCCACGAAGTGCAGCACCTGTATCTGTTGAAAAGAATGGATGCCCTGTTCCTCCAGCAAAAAATACGATTTTCCCTTGTGCCATATGTTCTAAGGCCTTATCTTTAGAAAAAAGCTCTGTCATACTTCCTAATACAAATGGTGTTTGCACAACACTACCAATACCTTCCGCACGGCACACATCCGCAACATAAATAGCATTCATTACAGTTGCAAGCATACCAATTTGATCAGCTTTTGTGCGGTCCATATCACCTGATGTACGACCTCTCCAGAAATTCCCACCTCCAATGACTACAGCAACCTCTGTGCCATTTTCAGCAATTTGTTTAAGCTGTTTGACAACACTTACAATGATGCCATGGTCGAAGCCTCTTTGTGCTGCACCAGCTAATGCCTCACCACTTAATTTTACTAATACACGTTTATGTTTCATTGTCTTCTCCTTTCTGCTACCACTACTCTATCATAAAAAATTGCTAATTTCTAGATATATTTTACGTTAATTCTTAAAGAAAATGTCTATTATATCTTCTTCATAAGTAAGCAGCATAAAAAAATATATTCTCTATCCTGAAATAAATTGGCTGATGCCGCATTATCTATGGATAAAGGAAAGTTAAAGCTTAGACTTTCCTACTCCATAAAAAAGGGGACACACGAGTGTCCCCCTTATCATTTATCCAGTCGTTAATAAAATTAACCTTGGATTTGTTTTGCAACTTCTTCAGCGAAGTTTTCTTCTTTTTTCTCGATACCTTCACCAGTTTCAAAACGAACGAAACCTTTAACTGCATCTGCACTACCAAGTTCAGCAGCTACGTATTTACCTACTGTGAAGTCTGGATCTTTTACGTATTCTTGTTCTAATAAACAGATTTCTTTAAGCTGTTTATTAAGTCTACCGATAACCATTTTTTCAATGATGTTTTCTGGTTTACCTGGATTTTCGTTAAGTGCTTGGTGCATTAAAATTTCTTTTTCATGGTTTTTCTTTTCTTCAGAAACGTCTGCTGTAGACACGAATTCTGGGTTAACAGCAGCTACTTGCATAGCTACGTTTCTTCCTACTTCGTGAGCTTTTTCACCTTCAGCAGCAACTTCTACTAAAGCAACGATTTTTCCACCACCGTGTGTGTAAGCTGCAATAGTTCCATCTGTTGTTACTTTTTGGAAACGACGAATTGTTAAGTTTTCACCAATTGTTGCAATTTTTTCTGTTAATACATCACCAACAGTTTTAGATGCATCTTCTGGCCAAGCTAAAGCTTTTAATGCTTCAACATCAGCTACATCGTTGTTAAGAACGATGTTTGCTACTTCGTTTACGAATGATACGAATTGATCATTTTTAGCAACGAAGTCTGTTTCTGAGTTGATTTCTACGATAGCAGCTGTTTTACCATCAGCAGAGATAGCTTCTTTTACAAGACCTTCTGCAGCAACACGGTCAGCTTTTTTAGCAGCTTTTGCTAAACCATTTTCACGTAAATACTCGATAGCTTTTTCCATATCACCATCTACAGCATTTAATGCTTTTTTGCAGTCCATCATACCTGCTTGTGTTCTTTCACGTAATTCTTTTACCATAGCAGCTGTAATTGCCATTTTTGTTCCCTCCAATAATCTATAATTACTCAGCGATTGTTTCGCTAGCTTCTTCTTTAACTTCTTCAGCTGTTTCTAACATTTCGCCTTGGTTAGCTTCAATGATAGCATCAGCCATTTTAGCTACGATTAATTTAACGGCACGAATAGCATCATCGTTACCTGGGATTACATAGTCAACTTCTTCTGGATCACAGTTTGTATCTACGATTGATACTACTGGAATTCCTAAGATATGAGCTTCTTGGATAGCAATTTTTTCTTTGCGTGGATCAACTACGAACATAAGGCTTGGAAGTTCTTTCATTTCTTTAATACCGCCTAAGTTCTTTTCAAGTTTATCCATTTCTTTTTTAAGTTCAATTACTTCTTTTTTAGGAAGTACTTCAAATGTACCGTCTTCTTGCATTGTTTCTAATTGTTTAAGTCTTGCAATACGGCTTTTAATTGTAGAGAAGTTTGTAAGCATACCACCTAACCATCTGTTGTTTACGTAGTACATACCACTTCTTTCAGCTTCAGATTTAATTGATTCTTGAGCTTGTTTTTTAGTACCAACGAATAATACTTTACCGCCTTCAGCTGCTGTTTCACGAATTACATTGTAAGCTTCGTCAACTTTTTTAGCTGTTTTTTGTAAGTCGATAATGTAGATACCGTTTCTTTCTGTGAAGATGTATTCTTTCATTTTTGGGTTCCATCTTCTTGTTTGGTGACCGAAATGTACACCTGCTTCTAATAATTGTTTCATTGAAATTACACTCATTGTAATACCTCCTGGTTTTTTCCTCCGTATATATTGAATACAAATGGACTTTTTATAAGCACCCCATACGTACATCTATATACGTGCGTTTTTCTGACTTAGTATATCACACCTTATTTATAAGTTCAATTGTTTTTATAAACTTTTTTACCTAATCTATCATAAGTTTCTCAAGTAATTCATTATATGACATATTTTTACTTAAAACAAAGGTACCTTCATTTAACTTCGTTGTCATTTTTCTTTCACTTATATAATCTCTAAAATCTTTAGCATCATCTATTACCCCTGCTGCCTCTAAAATCTCACATGTATCAGATGCTGTCATTTTAGGTGGAATTGTTACAGTCACTTCTTCAACTATATCTTTGTCTGTAGACTTCTTAACTTCAATAGCTTCTTCTTGATTATCACTTGCTTCTTTGTTTTCAGCTACTTGCTCATTCACTTTTTTGACTTCCACTTTCTCACCTTGTGCTATTTCTTCTGCTGCATCTTCCACTTCTGCCGGCAAAGTAGCTACAGTTTCTTTATTTTCACCTTCTAGGATACTCTGTGCCTTTTGGCTTGCATTTAAGGTTATGCCCTTTTTATATTCTGTTGTATTTAATAATAATAATAAGTTTAAAATGCCCGATAAAACAATGCCACAGCCAAGTCCAATTAGTCCAAATATAAATTGTCTTTTTTTCCCTTGCATCTTCACTACCTCATTTTATAAAGTGATAAAATCAGTTGAACTTCACCTACCCCTTTGCCTAACTTTCTTGCAATATCTTCTACTTCTAGTCCTTCATCTGCTAATTTTGTAATATCATTTATATGATTTACTTTTTTGCTTTCATCATTTTTCTTGACTTCTTCTGATGATTGCGTTGCCATTTCTTTTGCGTAAGACTCTAATGTTTCTCTAAAACCTTGATTCTTCTTTTCTTCTTCCTCTAAGAAATAACTTAAAATGCCTTCTAGATCTTCCTTACCTTCACTTGGCTTATTCGTCATGCTCGTATAATAGCCTGATTCATTTTCATGATATACAAGCATAAAAATACCAATTACTATGAGTACAACACCTATTGTAATCCATAGTAAATAGAAAAAGGGAAGATTTTGCAATGTCATCTCCATCTGTTTTCTCCTTTTAAATCCTTATATCAATTGATGTATGCTTTTTTTCTTCTATGCCCTGTTTTTTAGGGGTAGTAACTGATTTATTTTTTTTCTTATCCTGACTTTCTTTTCCTTGCTGCTGTTTCTTTTTACTTTTATTAAGATCATTCTCCACACGTTCACCCTTTTGTAATTCATTTACCTTTTCACGCTTATTCTGTACCTCTTTCTTTAACAATGTAGAAAATTGATCTTGCTGAAGTACCTGTGCTTGTTGTTGCATTTGTTGTCTTGATGCTACTTCTTGCGTTTGCTGGTAAACTGTTTGTGTATCAATTGGTCTTAACATCTTATCTCACCCCAAATTTATATTTTATCCTTACCACTTAATCCTATCATATCTAGTGATATCTTATAGTGGTAACATCATATTATATTTTCCAAGATTAGCTCTTAGTCTAGATACTGCCTTCGTATGGAGCTGAGATACTCTTGACTCTGACACTTCTAGTACCTTACTTATTTCTTTTAATGTAAGTTCTTCAAAATAATAAAGGAAAATAACCTTTTTTTCTCTTTCTGGTAACTTATCAATAAGTTCACTTAGCGCATTTTTCATTTCCTTATCTTCTACATAATCATCTGGAAGTGGTGCTTTAGGATCTTTAATCGTCTCAAATTGAAAGGTATATTCATCAATGGAGACAAGTGCACTAATATTTACATCTTTTAATAAGTCATTATATTCTTCTAATGAGATACCTAAAAAAGAGGCTACCTCTGCATCTTCTGGTCTTCTACCTAACTTTGTTTCGAGTTCCACATATATTTTATCTAATTCTTTTTGTTTTTTTCTTAATGTACGTGGTACCCAATCTAATTTACGAATAGCATCTAATATAGATCCTCTAATTCTTAAAGAAGCATAAGTTTCAAACTTAACGTTTTTTTCTAAATCAAACTTGTCAATCGCATCTATAAGCCCTAATATGCCATACCCTACTAAGTCATCTAAATCTACATATTGATTTAAATATATTCCTAATCTACCTGCAACTAATTTTACAAGATATACATAATGTTCAATAATCATGCTTTTAGCTTGTGCATCTCTTGTTTTACTATATTTTAACCAAATAGCATCCATTTCTCTCTTGTCCATATAAGAACCCCCATTGTCTCTACCTATATTTCTTTTACGCCATGCCCTATGGTTTTTACAACAAATACACCCGTTGCTGTATGAAGTTCTACTGTACGACCATAATTGCTTCCTGTGTCACTTGCTATAATAGGAATACGAAAGGCTTCTAAACAGTCTATAACTGCACTTACATTCCTTGTTCCTATACGCATCATATCATCCATATTTTTAAATTCGAACATATGTGCGCCACCTGCAATCTTAGCTACTAAACGCGTATTTCGTGCACCCTGACTCACAAGTTCTTCAATAAGCTGTTCAATAGCTGTATCTGCAAATTTTGCTACATTGCTATTATTTTTAATCTGCGTACTATCTGGTAACATAATATGGGCAAGGCCACCGATTTTAGCTACATTATCATATAATGCAATGCCTACACATGAACCTAGCCCTAATGTTGTTAAAATATCTGGTGCCTTTGCAACTTTTAAGTCAGCCATTCCTACTTTTATTATCTTTGCTTCACTCATAAATTATCTCCTAATGAGTCAAGTACTTTATTGTAAGAGTTATTATCCAAAATCAATATATATGTACCACTAAGTACGCCATTTTTATCATGAAAAACCGTTTCTATAAATAACATGGTATTGTCACTTCTTACAAATTCTATAGCTGGATAACTTAAAATTGCACCTGCCATATCAATGGCCATTTGTGGTGTAGAAACATCAAACTGCAATCCTGTAAATGTATTTAGGGCACTTAGATAAGAGCCTGCTAAAATATTACCTGTCTCACAAAGTGCTGAATAATCAAGTTCATCTAGCTGCTCTATCCCTGTTGCATTTTTGCCTAGCATTAGGTTTATAATCTTAAGTGCACTTTCTGTTTCAAAGGCGAGAAGTAACATGGCATTAAAATCACCATATACATTAATGATCATTCCAGCAATGACTTCTTCTGCACTTCCTAACACTTCACTTAATTCTTGTATTTGCTCAATACGTACCCTTGCCACATTCATGTCAAGGGTACAACCTAAAAGTTTACCTAATGAAGTCATTGCATTCCCAGAAGCAATATTCCCCGCTTCTCTTAGCACATCCATCTCTTCATCAGTAATATTTTGGTAATTTCTTTTCCCCATTTTTCTCCCCCTTAATCACATTTAATTTTCGAAAGCTTCTTCAATGATATTAGGAAGGTTTAAAAGTGTTACAATATTATCTTCCACTTTCCCAACGCCAAGTATATGATTTACTTTCATCTTGCCTTGAATATTTTGTACGTTTTCAATTTGTGTTTCTTCAATTTCAATAACTTCTTTTACCTCATCTACAATAATGCCTACCATAGCATCTTCTATTTTAACAATAATAATTCTTGTTTTATCTGTATATTCTACTTTTTCAAGCCCAAATTGATCACGAAGACTCACTACAGGAATAATTTCACCACGAAGATTCATAACACCTTTTACACAATATGGTGCCTTTGGCACACGCATAACTGCTTTCATCTTCTCGATAATTTGAACACTTTGGATATCAATCCCATAAGATTGTTCACCTAATTTAAACACGATATATTGTGTAATGCTCTCTAATGTGTTTTCCATTTACTTCACCCCTAGATTAATGAATTAATATCTAAAATTAATGCAACTTCACCATTTCCTAAGATTGTTGCACCTGCAATAATATCTATACCGCTTAAATACTTGCCTAATGATTTAATAACGATTTCTTGTTGACCTATTAATGAATCAATGATAAATCCTACTTGACGTTCACCTTTTTTAACAATAACGCCCATCATTAAGTCTTTATCTTCCTCTTCTGGAAGACCTAGTACACTATGTAATCTTACAATTGGAATAATCTCGTTTCGAACCATAATAACTTCTTGATTCTGAACAAGCTTAATATCTTCTTTATGTACATCTTCAATGTTTTGAATATTACTAAGTGGAATAGCATATTTTTCATTTCCGATACTAATCATAAGTGCTTGGATAATTGCAAGTGTAAGTGGTAATCTTACAATGAACTTACTTCCTTTTCCAAGTTCTGTTTGGACTTCAACATGTCCACCAAGTTCTGTAATCTTACTTTTTACAACATCTAGCCCAACACCACGACCTGAAAGATCTGAAATTTTCTCAGCAGTACTGAAACTTGGTCTAAATAATAGTTCAATAGCTTCTTGTTCATTCATAGCTGCTGCTTCTTCTTTTGTGATTGTGCCTTTTTGAACTGCTTTATTTTTAATAGCTTGAACATTAATACCTTTACCATCATCTTCAACTTCGATAACTACACTATTACCATCTTGATAAGCTTGTAGTTTAATGGTTCCTTTTCTAGGTTTACCAATTGCAACACGCTCTTCAATTGTCTCAAGTCCATGGTCTGCTGCATTTCTAAGTAAGTGAATAAGTGGATCACCAATCTCATCAATTACAGTACGGTCAAGTTCTGTTTCTTCCCCTGACATTACAAGATCAATATCTTTCCCCAATTTACGTGAAATATCACGAATCATACGTGGAAAACGATTAAATACAATTTCTACTGGTACCATTCGTACTTTCATAACTGCATCATGTAAACTTGTTGTTACACGTTCTAAGTATTCAACTGAATCATTATAATTTGCACTAGCGTCTTGAGCATTTACATTTAACCCTTCTAATTGTGTTTTAACTATAATAAGCTCACTCACTAAGTTCATTAATGTATCAAGTCTATCAATATTAACTCTTACTGTTTTATTTGATACTTGTTTATTATTGTTATTAGCTGCCTCATTAGCTACTGGATGGGCTGATGTTGGCGCTGCTGATGTCTCTGTATGTTCTTCTTTTTTAGGTTCTTCTACTTCTACTTTAGCATCTTTATCTTTTTCAAATGCTTCTACCACTACTGCATCAATTTCTGAAACACCCATAATGACTTCTTCAAGTTTTTCTCTAGTTTCTTTTGTAACAAATACAATTGTAAAGTCATTCTCAAATTTCTCATCTTCAATATCTTGTGTACTAGGTACACAGTGGATAATTTCTCCAAAACGCTCTAAGTCTGTAAAGATTACAAAAGCTCTTGCTGACTTTAACACACAGTTTGGAGATAATGTTACTTTGATTTGGAATACATTCATACCCATTTCAATTGCATTATTTTTTACTAATTTTTGTGTATCAGGTAATTCAATTAAATTTTCATTAGCTTTTTCTTCTGTCTCTTTTACATCTTTGCTTTGCGTATGTTCTGTTACTGGTGTTTCTGCATGAGCCACCTCACCCTTACTTTTAATAATCTCAGCAAGGCTTTCAATAAGATCTGTATGATCATCTGTGCCTTCACTTGATGTATTAATAATTTCTTCTACATAGTTCTCTAAGGCATCTAAGCACATAAATAATGTATCTACCATATCTGAATTAATTTTAATCACACCTGAACGGATATCTGAAAGTACATTCTCAATATTATGTGTAAGCTTTTGCATTCTTACAAATCCCATTGTTCCTGCCATACCTTTTAAAGTATGTGCAACCCTAAAAATTTCATTGAGAATTTGAATATCATCTGGATTATTCTCTAATTTAAGTAAATTCTCATTTAATCTCTGTAAGTTGTCTTTTGATTCCTCAATAAACATATTTAAATATTGACTAACTTCCATTTTGATCCCCCGCTATCTTTTTAATCATTTTTGTAATTTCATGACTAGGACATATATAGTCTGCTAGTCCAGCATTAATAATTGCTTTTGGCATACCATAGACTGTGCAAGTAGCTTCATCCTGTGCAATGACTATGCAGCTTTGACTTTTTTTTAGATTCATAACACCTTCTAAGCCATCAGATCCCATACCTGTCATAATAATAGCTATATATTTTTTATGACATTCAGCGTTCTGAGCTAAAGCATTCATCATTACATTTACTGACGGTTTATGTCCTTTATAAGGCTCCTCATCTGTAATGATAATATGTGGAGTCATTGTATTACTTACCTTAAGTTGCTTGCCCCCTGGTGCAATATACACTTCACCTCGTTTAAGCACCTCACCATGTACTGCTTCCTTTACTGTAAGTGCTGTCATTGTATTTAGTCTTTCAGCTAGTGTTTTAGTAAATCCTGGTGGCATATGCTGCACAACAATATATGTTGCAGATAAGTTCTCATCTAAGTTTTTAATAAGTTCACTAAGCAGCTTTGGCCCACCTGTTGATATACCCATTGCTACAATATACTCATAATTTTTTTCATATATTGGCTTTTTAGTTGTCTCATTATTCATCTAATTAATTCTCCTATTACTATGGAGTATATAGTTACTATAAATGTTTTTATTGTTTATTTTTATGCATACTTGATTGACATGCTTTTTTTTGTTAAGAATTGGCAACTAATGAGAAAATAAACCTTTAAATCTATTTAGCCAATGACCTCTTGTTGATTCATTTTCTACTGGCATTTCACAAATACATTTAGCAATCTCTTTATATGCAACGCTTGACTTAGCCTTCTTATCATAAATACTAATAGGTACTTGAGCTTTTCCTGCCATAAATAACTTCTCATCATATGGTACAAAGCCGCTATAATGAATATCTAAACTTAAAAAGGCCTTTGCCACACCTTGTAAGTTTTGAAAAACTTGTACAGCTTCTTGTTTTGATACAGCTTTATTAATGATGATATTGATTTTGACCTTCTCTACCATATGACTTGCAATTGTTTTAATAAGTGCATAACCATCTGTAATAGATGTAGGTTCTGGCGTAATTACAATATATACTTCTTGTGCAAGCTTACAAAACTTTAATACAATCTCATTAATACCAGCACCTGTGTCCACAACTAAAAGATCGCCTACTTCTTCTAATGAAGCTAAGGCACGGCTTACCTTTTCAATTTGTGCGGGTGTTAAAAACAACATTTCTTTAATGCCCGACCCACCAGAAATAAATGAAATATCATATTTACTCTGTGTCACAAGTTCCTTTATTTCACATTGTTCATTTAATAAATGAGAGAGATTATATTTCGGTCTTTCTCCTAATATAATCTCTACATTAGCAAGTCCAAAGTCTGCATCTAAAATAATAGGCTTTTTGCCTAGTTCTTTAAGTGCAAGTGCTAAATTAACACTTAAGTTACTTTTTCCTACACCGCCCTTTCCGCTAGCTACTGTAATAACTTTCATATTGCCATTGGTTTCAAGCGGTTCATTTCCCATATTATTTGCCACTAGTGTTCTTAATACCTGTGCTTGATCATTCATACTGTATTCTCCCTAGTAAATCAACAATGTATTCTTCTTCATTAAACAGTTTAATATCGGCTGGTACATTTTGACCTGTTGTTACATATTTAATTGGACGTTGTGCATAGCAAGAAATATTTAATATATTTCCCACTTCATCAGTTTCATCTAACTTGGTAATAATCAGTTCAAAGTCATTTGAATCTCTTCCATAAGTATCAATAATATTCATAACATCCTTAGCTGCTGTATTGGCATTCATAACTAAAAATACCCTTTTCTCATTCACACAGTTTAACAGATTCCATAATTCTTCAACTTGTTCCTTGTTTTTATGAGAACGTCCTGCTGTATCTATGAAAATATGGTCCATATGTGCCCACTTTTCTAAAAGCTGTGGAATATCTTTTTCATCATATATGATTTCTATTGGTACCCCTAGAATATCTGCATAAGTTTTAAGCTGTTCAATCGCGGCTATACGATATGTATCCGATGTAAAAAGTACCACCTTCTTCTTTTTCTCTAGCACATACTTAGCTGTAAGCTTTGCAATGGTAGTTGTTTTTCCAACACCTGTAGAACCAATAAAAAATACTGTTTGTGGTAATTCTTCTTTTACCTCATGCTCACCTAATAGCTCCTCTATCTTTGTATATAATAGGCGTACAACGTTTTCAACATCAGCTTCATCTTCCACTGCTGATAAAATCCCATCACATAGAGGCTTTTTAATCCCTATACTTAAGAACTTGTCTTCTAATATAGTGAGAAGCTCATTCTTATGACTACTTAGTGGGTCTATATTATTTGTACTGTTGGCATTTGCATTTTGTTGCATATACTTTAAAGTTACTTCCATATTTTTTATTTGTTCATTTAAACTTGATAGCATCTTAGCTGTTGAAGCTTCCTCTTCTTTCTTGAGTACAATTGGCATAGCTTCTTGCATCACATCATGTATACTATCAGTTGCCTCATCATTTTCATCTTTTACAGCAATTGTTACAACTGTTTTAGCTTGTTTAAAAAATTTAAAGCGTCCTACTGCTTCTTTTTGTGTGCTTAGTACAACTGCCTTATCTCCGTACTGCTTTTCAATTTGACTTAAAATAACCTTTTCATCTTTACCCTTAATCTTTAGTATTCTCATGCAATGCTCACCATTCCTATTGATTGAACTTCTACATTTTGTTCTACTTCATTGTAAGAAATAACAATTAAATCTGGTATATACTGCGCCGTTAGTTGCTTAAAGTAAATTCGTACAATTGGTGAAGTTAAAATAATAGGTTGAAGTCCAATTGATGTTAATTTATTAATTTCTTTCTTTAATGCATTAATTATCATTTGAATTGTCTTTGGATCAAGTGCAATGTAAGCACCTTGCTCTGTATGTTGTACATGCTCCATAATTTGCTGCTCTATGGCTGGGTCTAATGTAATCACTTGATTTGTACCCGAATTAAATATGCGTTTAGAAATGGCACGAGATAATCCTTGTCTTACATATTCCGTAAGCACATCCGTATCTTTAATAGATGTAGCATAATCTGCAAGTACTTCACAGATTGTCACAAGGTCTCTTATAGATACACCTTCTTGTAAAAGGTTTGCAAGTACCTTTTGAATATCCCCTATACTTAAAAGCTTTGGTGTTAACTCACTAATCAGTGTAGGATGTGTTTCATTTACATTATTTATTAATGTTTGAACATCTTGTCTACTTAAAAGTTCATGTAAATAGCGCTTGATTACTTCTGTCAAATGGGTCGCCACAATAGATGGACAGTCAACTACTGTGTAACCTCTCATCTCAGCTTTTTCTCTTTGTGCTTCTGTAATCCATAATGCTGGTAAGCCGAAAGCTGGTTCTGTTGTAGCAATACCATCAATTTCTTCTTCTACATAGCCTGGATTCATAGCCATATAATGGTCAAATAAGATTTCACCTTTTGCCACTTCAATACCTTTTATCTTAATACTATAAGCATTAGGTTGCAGCTGAATATTATCTCTTAAGCGCACAATTGGTACAATCGTTCCTAATTCTAGCGCAATTTGTCTTCTAATCATAACAACACGATCCAATAAGTCTCCACCTTGATTTACATCAGCCAGCGGAATCATACCATAACCAAACTCTAATTCAATCGGGTCTACCTGTAATAAAGAAATAACATTTTCTGGTTTACGAATTTCCCCGACTTCTTCATCTTCTGAAGCAATTTCATCCTCTACAGCTTGTACTTGTTTCATCTTACCGATGCGATACGCTAAGAAGAACCAGACAGCTGCCATCGGCAACGTAGTAAGTGGCCCCATTGGTGTAAATACACCAAAGATAATTAAAACAACACCTACAACATAAAGTACAACTGGTGAATAAGCAACTTGTCCTAAAATAACATTACTCATACTATCTTCTGAAGCTGTTTTCGTTACTAAGATACCTGTTGCAATAGAAATAAGTAGGGATGGAATTGCACTAACAAGACCGTCCCCAACAGTCATAACTGTATATTTTTGAAGTGCTTCTCCAAACTCCATGTCCTTCATAACGACACCTATGACAATACCACCTACAATATTAATAAGTGTAATAAAAATACCAACCACAGCATCATTCTTTACGAATTTAGATGCACCATCCATGGAACCAAAAAACGCCGCTTCATCTTGAATCTTTTTTCGCCTTTTTTTAGCTTCTGCTTCATCAATAAAACCTGTATTTAAGTCCGCATCAATCGCCATTTGTTTACCAGGCATCGCATCTAATGTAAAACGTGCTGTTACTTCAGCAACACGCTCTGAGCCTTTTGTGATAACCTGCATATTTACAATTGTAATAATAACGAAGATAATAATCCCAATGACTAATTCTCCGCCTGCAACGAATTCTCCAAAGGTCTGTACAACTTCTCCTGCATAACCATCTTGTAAAATAAGCCTTGTACTTGAAATATTTAAGCCTAATCTAAAAAGTGTCGTTAAAAGTAACAACGTTGGAAATAATGATAGATCAAGAGGTTCTTTTGAAAAAAGTGCACTCAATAATATCATAGCTGCTATAGAAATATTTAAAATAAGTAGCAAACTTAATACGGCATCCGGCAATGGAATAATAATTAAAAATATGATAGCAATAACAAATAACCCTAGTATTGCATCTCCCGCTTTAAATTTCACTTTAACCCCTCCTATTTTTTATGTTTGTTTTCCAAATTATATACAAAGGCCAAAACTTCTGCTACTGCCCCATATAATTCTGGTGGAATCTCTCTATCTAAATCAACAGTGTAATAGAGCGACCTGGCTAGTGGTCTATTTTCTACAATCTGTATATTACACTCTTTTGCTTTTTCTTTAATTTTTTGTGCCACATAATCTACACCTTTTGCAACAACTACTGGTGCACTTCCTTTTTCAGGATCATATTTTATGGCTACTGCAAAATGCGTTGGGTTAGTAATGATAACATCTGCATCTGGTACAGCTTGCATCATACGTCTCATAGAACCTTCTCGCATCTTTTGTCTAATCTTACCTTTAATTTGTGGGTCCCCTTCAGCATTTTTATATTCCTCTTTAATCTCCTGCTTTGTCATTTTAATGCTATCTTCATGCTTGTAACGCTGATAAACATAATCAAGTACTGCTAGGATTAAGAATGCTCCCCCCACAAAGAAACCAATATTTAAAATAGTACCCCCTATATTCTTAAAAATCTGTGGAATACTCATATCATAAAACTTTAAAAATAAAGGTACCTTAGCAATAATCATCTTATAAACAACAGTTCCCAACACACTTACCTTAGCTGTTGAAATAAGTAAGTTCACAATCATATCCTTAGAAAACATTCTCTTAAAGCCATTCATAGGGTTCATTTTTGAAAACTTAGGCTGCATAGGTTCCCAAGTTACTTTAAATCCTACTTGAATATAACTAATGATAAAAGCGACAAATCCTAAAATAAGCCATAGCGGTACACATATAATTAAAAGCGACTTAATGCCTTCTCCAATATTAAGAAGTAAGTAACTTTCATTCTGAATCTGAACATTATCTCCTAAATGTAGAAAGCTATACTTTATATATCTTGTAATTTGGTTTAACATATAGCTCCCTAACACGGTCATTGCACCGCAAAACCCCACTATGATAACTGCTGTATTTAAATCATTACTTTTAGCGACTTGTCCCTTTTTTCTAGAGTCTTCACGCTTTTTACTGGTGGCCTTCTCTGTTCTACCTTCACTTTCTGCCGAGAAAAACTGAAGATCTAAAGTAATTAATTGCTTATTCACTGTGGCATCATTCCTTGTATTAAATTCATAATTGTATTCGTTAATCCATCTGTAATCATTGTATTAAATGTCGGTATTAAATTAAGTGTTAATATAATTAGTATAAATAACACTAACATTTTAAGTGGAATACCAATGACAAACATATTCATTTGTGGTACTGTTCTAGCCAATATACCAAGACCACAGTCAATAATTACAAGAATACTTAAGATTGGAATTGCAAGTTTGAAACCTATTATAAAATACTCGCCAACCGCATCTATTATAGTAGGGGTAATACTTTCACTAAAAACTGCTTTATTAATAGGAATCACATGGAATGACTCTACTACCATTTGAATAAACCAATGATAACCACCACTTGTTATAAAAAGTACTGCAAATGCTAATTGATAAAGCTTTCCTATAGTAGGTACCTGTGCACTACTTGTGGGATCCATAATCGTACTCATACTTAAACCGCCTTGTGTGCTCCATAAACTCCCTACAAAACTGTAAATCTGAAAGTATATACGAAATGAAAACCCTATTATAAGTCCTACAACAGCTTCCTTTATAACTGCTAATGTAAATCCTAAAAGCGTCTCATTGTATGTAATGCTTATCTCTCCTATCGTTAGTGCTGTAATAAGTGATAAACATAATGCAACCCCACTAATCGCCTTAAGTGGTACTTTAGTTTCATTTATAATGGGTAAAAAAGCAATGGCACATACAATGCGACAAAATATTAATAAAAACACATCGATATGCGTATATAAATACATTAATTCTTCCATGCCATCATTCCTTATAATAATGTACTAAAGAGACTAAACATCCTAATTGTATATGTCTCTAAAATATTCATAATCCATGGACCAAATAAAATAAGAGCTAAGAATACACCTATTATTTTAGGCACAAAAGATAATGTTTGTTCTTGAATTGAGGTTGCTGTTTGAAAGATACTGATAATAAGACCAATTAATAAACCTGTTAATAATAGTGGGAGTGATGCCTTAATAATCATCAGCATCGTCTCACGCATAATGTCTAAGACAAGTTGTTCCATAGTATCCTCCTAAGTAAATGTTTTTAAAATCTGACCTATGATTAAATTCCAACCATCGACTAAAATAAATAATAATACCTTAAATGGCAATGAAATCATAGCTGGTGGTAACATCATCATCCCCATGGACATAAGTGTTGATGAGACCACCATATCTATTACAATGAAAGGTAAATAGATTAAAAATCCTATGATAAATCCAGCACGTAACTCACTAATAATAAACGCTGGTACTAATACATGTAGAGGTATTTCTTTTAATATTTGACTACTATCCGTTATAGGTTCTCTTCCTGATAAATCCATAAACAATTTAATATCTTCATCACGTACTTGAGCCAGCATAAATTCTTTTAAAGGTTCTACCCCTCTTTCAATCGCTTGCTCCTGCGTAATCTCATGATTCTGATATGGATCAATGGCATTGGTTTTTATATTTGAAAAAATAGGGCTCATTACAAAGAATGTTAAAAATAGAGCAAGCCCTACTAAAATTTGATTTGGTGGCATTGTTGTCGTTCCAATAGCCGATCTTAGAAAATGTAATGAA
Organism: Cellulosilyticum sp.; assembly: GCF_982396655.1. Lineage (NCBI taxonomy): Bacteria > Bacillati > Bacillota > Clostridia > Lachnospirales > Cellulosilyticaceae > Cellulosilyticum > Cellulosilyticum sp. The sequence goes on from NZ_CEVXFV010000004.1 coordinate 63,230, forward strand.
ATAATAATCCTAAGAAATGATGTCATCATAATTAAAATAGATGGTGCTAAAGCTAAAATAGTAAGTACAAATACCATTTGCAATGCACTGCTTGTTGATTGCACATCACTTGCATTTTCACCACCAATTGTTATACTTGGAAATGTAATACTTGTGGCCATTACATTAGGGCTTAAAATTACAAAGCATCCTAAGACAAGGCTACAAACAAGTATTATATTCTTTATCTTATTCTTCGTCATGGGCTTCCACCTTTTTACCTTTCACAAAATGGCTAAGTTGTTCTGCAAAAGACACAGAGGCTACTTCTTTAAACTGAAGTTCTTTTTCATCAATTTGTCTGCAATAGTTTAGACCTTGTTTTTGTCCACCTGCAAAAAGATGATAGGCATTTCCTACTTTAATAATATAAATATAGTTAGCTCCACCTACTTGAAGAACTTCGACTATTTCCATATTTTTATTAAAGTGCATTTTTTTACTCATCATCGCCATTTTTTGTGTCACATAATATGTAAGGGCTAAAATACCTGCAAAAACGATAAGTAATAATATAATGTCGAATATATCTTTTGTCATCTTAACCTCCATTCTAGATAATCTTCATCACCATTTTATTTATATTTACGTATATACAAGTATTAGTGGTAGCCCAAGGACATACCACTAATACACATTGCATGCATAAATATACGTTATATTCAGGTGAATTTTTACACTGTATAAATATGCATTTTATTATCTTACTGTTTATCCTACTACTTTTCTAACAGCTTCAAGTACACGGTCTGCTTGGAAAGGTTTAACAATAAAGTCTCTTGCACCTGCTTGAATTGATTCAATAACCATCGCTTGTTGTCCCATTGCTGAACACATTACAATTTTAGCACCTGGATCAAAACCTTTGATAGCTTTAACAGCATCAATACCATTCATCTCTGGCATTGTAATATCCATAAGCACGAGATCTGGTGTTAACTCCTTATACTTATCAACAGCTTTTAAACCATTTTCTGCTTCACCTGCTACTTCATAGCCATTTTTACTTAAAATATCTTTAATCATCATACGCATGAATGCTGCATCATCAACTATTAATACTTTTTTTGCCATAATCTATACACCTCTCCTTAAATTCTTTGTTCTGGATTAATAATGTCTGTAATACGAATTCCAAAATTCTCATCAATTACAACAACTTCGCCATTTGCTACAAACTTGCCATTAACTAATACATCTACTGGTTCTCCCACTAAACGTGAAAGTTCAATAATACTGCCTGGTCCAAACTCAAGTATTTCTTTAATCTTACGTGTAGTACGTCCAAGTTCTACAGATACCTCTAAAGAAACATCCATTAAGAGATCCATATTTTCTTTTGGATAAACCTTTTGACGTGTATCAAAGGTTTGGAACTGTGGTGTTTGAACATCTACATCTGCTTTCATTGCTGTTTCCCCATAATAACTTGGGCCGCTTTGCATAGGTGCAGTTTGCATTTGTGGTGGTACCTCCATTTTTGGCTGATATGTTGCCTGTGTTGGCGCTTGCATTTGTGGCTGTGGTGTACTCACTGGTTGTTCTACTACTGGCTCTGGATGCTTAATTGGTGCACCACTTGTTTCCTCTTCCTCTAACAAACCTGCAATTAAACTTTTAGCAAAACCAATTGGATGAATTTGCATAAGTTCACTATCAATAATATTTTCTTCTATTTGAAGCCTAAATGATACCTTTACTACATTACCTTTAGGACCAAATATACTTTCTAAATTAGTTCCTTTTTGAACAGCTTGTGGTGGACTAATATCAATCTTTTTATTAAAGATTTGCGCCATAGATGTAGAAGATGAACCAATCATTTGATTCATAGATTCTGCAATGGCACTTAAATGTAAGTCTGTTACTGGTCCTTCTACATAAGCACCAGTTCCTCCCATCATTAAGTCTGCAATCACCTTAACATCGTTGTCTTTTAAGATCATTAAATTTGACCCTATGAACCCTTCAGTATAATCTACTGAGACAGCTGTTAAATCGCTTGTTAATGTGCTCATAAAGTCGTCCCAACTCATTACTTCTACTTTAGGTGTCGTAATCATGACTTTATGATTTAATAAAGTGAACAGTGTTGTTGCAGCTGTTCCCATACTGATGTTTCCGATTTCCCCTAAAGCATCTATTTCTTCTGGGCTTAGTGTTTCTTCATTTTGAAGATTCATTTGTTCATTGTCTGCATTATCATCAGAAGTACTACTATCTGAATCGATATTTCCTAATAATGCATTAATCTCCTCTTGGGAAAGCATTTCGGCTACCATTACTCATCCTCCCTCTGTATTACCTCATTAATTTTTATTGCTACTTTGTTTTTATATTCTCCTGGTGTACCTGAGAACTTTAATATGTTGCCTACATAAACATCAAGATCTGAATCAATATCCTTATCTAATTTCACAATGTCTGCACACTTAAGTTCAAGAAACTCCCTGACCGTAATATGTGTTTTACCTAGTACAGCTCTTACTGGAACTTTACTCTTCTCAATCATTCGCTGAATATATTCTTCATATGAAGGCCCAAGTTCTTGTTCCTTTTGTGTAAACCAATACTTTGTGTTTAGCTTGTCCATAATAGATTCAATCACTAAATGTGGAATACATATATTCATCATACCAGCTACATTCCCTATTTTTATATTAAGTGTCACAAGGGCAATGATTTCATTAGGTGATATAATTTGCACGACTTGAGAGTTTGTTTCAATCTTCTCTAGCATTGGCTCAAGATCAACCACATTTTTCCAAGGTTCTCTTAATAATTGCACAAATTGAACGAATATCTTTTCTAAAATAACACGTTCAATATCTGTAAATTCTCTAATCTTCTCAAGCCCTACACCACTTCCTCCTAAAACACGATCAATAATTGCATATCCCATATTCGGAGTAAGTTCTAATAAAATTGAACCTTTCAGCGGTTTAAAATCTGCAATTGCTAAAATAACGGGGTTGATTAAGGCATTCGAGAATTCCGAATACGTAACAGCTTCTGAATTCATTACTTCGACTGATACAAGCGTTCTTAAATGTCCTGATAAATAAGTTGAAACTAATCTTGCATAACTTTCAAATATGATTTCTAATGTTCTAAGCTGCTCTTTCGAGAATTTTGAAGGTCTGGCGAAATCATATACTTTTACACCTTTTTGCTCATTAGCTTCTTGAATCTCATTTACACTAAGCTCTCCTGTGTTGAGTGCTTTGAATAGCTCATCTATTTCGCTTTGTGACAATACTTCACCCACGTTTTGTCACCTCCTTTTGTCTTGTGTTTTATTGCACTTATTTTCATGCAATAAACTTAAATTATAGAGAAACAAACTCTAAAATTGAATTATCCATCTTACAAAGCCGTTTCTCTTAATGTTTTCATATCATTACAATATAATAAATAATTAAAGTTTATAAATGTAAAATCTTATCTACTGTACAAAGAAATCTTTGAAATATACTTCTTTAATAAGTTCTGTATCTAGAAGCTTATTAAGTCTATTTACAATTTCACTACCAAGTTTCGTCTGTGCATCTGCCTTAGACATCATACTATAAGTTTGTTCTCTTATTACTTGTATAATTTCATTTCTTATAAGTGCTATATTTTCACTATAAAGAGTTGTAAAGGCCTCATATTCTTTTTTAGAAGATTGATCCACCCCTAAACTTACATGTATTCTAGCGATATGTTGTACACTGCCTTCTTCATATACATTGCTTGTGATTGCTTCTTCTAATTCAATTTTTGCTAAATCTGTTTTTTTAATCTCTACTTTTGTTGTCTCTGTTACTTGTGCTGGTGTTTTCTTAAGCTGAGTTAGGATAAAGAATGTACTTCCTGCTACTGCTAACCCTAAAACCACAAACCCAATGATAACAAATAACTTAAACTTATTTTCCAAGTACGTCCACGCCTTTCTACTGTGCTGTCAATGATTTGCCAATTTTAATCTCTACACGTCTGTTTTTACTTCTGCCTTCTTCTGTGCTGTTATCAGCAATTGGATGGTATTCTGACATGCCTTCTATTGAAAGCTTTGTTGGATCAAATCCCATCTCTTCTATATAGAACCTTGCCACCGCTGCTGCCCTTGCACCAGATAGCTCAAAGTTACTTGGGAACTGCGCTGTATGAATAGGTCTATTATCTGTATGTCCTTCAAATCGTAGTGTATACCCCTGGCCGACACATTCCTTAAGTTTAGGTGAAAGTGCATCTAATGTAGGTATAGCACCTGCTTTAATTTCTGCCTTTCCACTTTCAAAAAGAAGTGTTTCTGCAAAACGAATAATAATTTCATCGCCATCTTTTTCAATTACAAGCTGATCATCAATCTTTTCTTTACTTGTATACTCTTGTAATTCCTTCTGAAGTTTGATAAGCGCTTCATTAAGCTGAGCAGCTTGCTGTAAATCTAAATTACTTTTAGGTGCTGGAAATTGACTCACACCATTTCCTAATATATTAGCATTTTCATTAATTGTATCTGCCCCGTCTAATATCCCTATAGAACCATCAAATGAAGCAATAACTGCTTTGAACTTTGCAGCATCTATTGTAGACATTGAAAAAAGTAATACGAAAAAGGTGAGGAGCAAGGTCATCATATCACCATATGTATTCATATAGGCTGGTGCACCTTTTTTAGGTTCATCTTCTTTCTTTTTCATCTAGGTTCACCACCTTACTCTTCATTATTAGCTTCTTGACCGATTGTACCGCGACTTGCTGGTGATAAAAAGGCCTTTAATTTTTCCTCAATAACACGTGGATTTTCTCCAGCTTGTATTGAAAGCAATCCTTCAATCATAACTTGCTTATGTAAAACTTCTTCTGCACTTCTTACTTTAAGCTTATTTGCAACAGGTCCTGCTATATAGTTTGCCAACATGGAACCATATAAGGTTGTAATAAGGGCAACCCCCATTTTAGGTCCAATCGTTGTTGGGTCATCTAAGTCTCCTAACATACCGATAAGCCCGATAAGCGTCCCAATCATCCCCCAACCAGGACCAGCTTCAGCAATACCTTCCCAAAACTTTTGATGTTCCTTATGTCTTGTTTCAATAAAGGCAATCTCTGTTTCTAGAATGCTACGAAGAAGCTCTGCATCTGTACCATCTACAATCAGCATAATTCCTTTTTGCAAGAATTGGTCATCCATATTTTGTGCAATCTCTTCAAGGGCAAGTAACCCTTCTTTTCTTGCTGCAAAAGCAAGTTCATTAATTTTTTGAATGACCGCTGTTGGATCTGTTTCTTTACTTGAAAATACATGTTTAATTGTTTTTAGTGACTCTAAAAACTTTTGTAAGGGAGTAGAAATAAGCATCCCCGCAATTGTTCCACCGATTACAATTAAGATGGAACCTGGATCTACGAAGCCCATAAGGCTCGCCCCAGTCTGCATGATACCGAATACCATGCAGGCTGCCCCTACTACTAACCCTACTATTGTTGAAATATCCATCTTCCCACTCCTAACTTTCTACTGGAAGTAATGTTTTTCTTTTATATGCTATGATTTTGTCTATTACCTCCTGAGTTGTTTCTTTTACCACATATTTATTGCCATTGGTCATGGTAAGCACGGTATCAGGTGTTTCTTCTATCGTTTCGATTAAATCTGAGTTAAGCGCAAAACCTTGTGTATTTAACTTAGTAAGTGTAATCATAGTCCTCTCCTAACTACTTAAGATTAGTTAGCTCTTGTAACATTTCATCTGATACAGAAATAATACGAGAGTTAGCTTGGAATCCTCTTTGTGTAATAATCATATCTGTAAATTCACTTGAAAGGTCTACGTTAGACATCTCTAGAACACCTGTATTAAATACGCCAGCTTTACCAATACCATCGAAATCCCCTGAGTTAGTTGTGGCACTGTAAAGATTATCTCCTACTTTTTCAAGACCAGCTGGATTATCAAACTCTGCAACGACTACTTGCGCAATAGGACGTTTATCCCCATTATCATAACTCGCTGTAATAATTCCATCAGCACCAATGCTATAGCCTGTAAGTGTTCCTGCTGTATTACCATTTAATGTCTTAGGGTCAATATCTGACTTTGTAGCATATTGTGTAAGACCCGTAATATCTACATCTAAATCACTAATTACTGAACCAGTTGAAAGTGTTGTTGTTCCTGTTGCTGTCCCAGTTCCTCCACCGAAACTAATTTTTAAATTTTTATCCGTAGTATTTAATGTACCATTTGAAGTAAATGTTAAACTATCTGGTGTAACAGAAATACCAGGAACTGATATTTCATTACCTGCTGCATCACTAATGGTTGTGCCTGGTTTGACAGTCCACTGATTTGGTTCATATTCAACTGGGTCAGTGCCAGCCTTTGCAACTCTTTCAAAACTTAATTGAAGTTTATAGGCATTTCCTACACTATCATAAAAACTCATTTGTGTTGTATATGCTCCTGTATCTGTATTACAAAGATTTCCTGCTAGTTGTGTTTTAGTTGTCATAGTTGGTGTTGAACTTTTAATAGTTGGATCTGCTAAGTTAATTGGTTGTACTTCTTGTTGGGAAATAACATACTGATTTGTTGTATCATCATATACAGATGGCCAACCTTGTACTTTCATACCATTCGAAATAATTAAATTCCCTTCATCATCTTGTCTTAATGCACCAGCACGTGTGAAGTAAGTACCTTCCGCATCACCTACAACGATAAATCCATCACCATTAATCATAAGGTCAAATGGGTTATCTGTTCTTTGTGCAGCACCTTGTGTCATAAGCATGTCGATTGATGAAACATTTACACCAAGACCTACTTGCATAGGGTTAAGCCCACCACGTCCTGTATCTTCGCTTGCTGAACTGGCACCTTGAAGTGTTTGTGAAAACACATCACTAAAAGTTACACGTTGTGATTTATACCCTACCGTATTTACATTAGCGATATTATTACCAATAACATCCATTCTAGTTTGATGTACCTTAAGCCCAGATACACCAGAAAACATTGATCTCATCATAATCAATCTACCTCCTCTAAAAACTCTATTTTTTCATTTCATTATTCTACTGTTTGAATATCATCAAAGTTAACAAACTTACCATCTACATAAACATATGTACCACTGCTCTTAATCTTGATGTATTCAGCCTTGCCTTCTACAGTTACTTTTTCACCCTCACTATTAGTGTATGTCGCTGTAACCTTCTTACCTATAATACTTGGCTTTTCAACTATATTTTGAACATCTTTGAAGTCAATTGTAACTTTTTCCTTGCCTGTTCCAATAATAATGTATGGATTACCATCTTCCATTTGAATACCTAATACTTCACCTTCGATAATAACGCTTTCTTCTTTACCTTCTGCATTCTTTTCTTTCATTGTAGCTTGAACGGTTTTATTGATAAGCTCAAAGGCTGTTGTATTTGTTTGGATATTGCTGCTATCCACCACTTGATAAACTTCATCTAATGTAACTTCTACATTACCAATACCCAGTTTAGGTGTATCACCTGTAATTGTTACATAATCTACTTTGCCAACTAAATAGCTTGTTTGGCCTGTACTGCTATCTGTATATTGATACTCTACATATTTACCAATCATACTATTTGCAAGTTGCTTTTGACCTGTTTGCGCCACATTAAGCATTTGCTCTAACGCAGTAAACTGTGCAAGCTGTGCTAACATTTCTGAGTTATCCATTGGTTCAAGTGGATCTTGATATTTCATCTGTGTCACCAATAAGTTGATAAAAGCATCTTTATCCAATTCACTTTGTGATTTTACTGCATCTTGTACTTTTAGGTAATCACTATCTGATGAAACGACTGAATTAACTGTACTCATAGCTTCCTCCTTAAATCATATAATCAACTTCACTCTCACCTATATCAAGTGGACTTACCTCTTGCATTTGGGCTTCTTCCTCTTCTAATTCTTGAAGATGCTTTGCAATAATTTCTTGTATACGTTTTGAGCTCTTTTGTTTTTGTTGTTGCATTTGCATACTACCATCATTTTGTTTCACATCTACTTGAACATTACTGATATTAATGCCTTGCTCATTAAGACTATCTTTAAGCGTCTCAATTTCATTTAAAATAAAGTCTTTAGTTTTTTCACTTTCCACTTTAATCTCTGCAACAAATACACCATTCTTCTCAACTAACTTAATTGTAAGTTGTCCTAATTCTTTAGGAGAAAGTTGCATTTTTATTTCTTGCATTTGTTCAAGCTTCGTTACTTCGATATGATCTACTATTTGTGAAGCTATATTTAAATCAGGATTTACATGAACACCGCCCATATTTTGACTCACCTGATCATTTGTTAAACTAATAGTTGTTTCAAAAGCTTCTACCGGTACAGTAAGTCCTAAATGCTCGATTGGAAATGTCTGCACTACTTGAGGCTGCGTACTTGTTAATTCTTTAGTCTGTACTGTCTTTTCTTCCTTCGGCATTACTGTACTACTCACGACTTCTTCTAGGCTACTTACTTCTACTTGCTGCGTTGTAGGTATTTTTTCTGCTACAACTGTTTGTACATTTAAAAGCTCGTCATCCACTGTAGTTTGCTCAATTACTTTATGAACTTCATCTCCTACAATTTGATTACTTACTTCTTGAATTTTAGTAAATAGCTTGCTAATGTCTTTTATCTCACTATTTTCCATCAGTAAATCTTCTGTTGCACTTTCCCCATAAAAAGCTGTGATAAACTGTGAAAAATTATCTTCTTCTAAAAGATCTATAGGTGATAAGCCTACCTCTTCTAACGTGGCTGTCAACTCTTCAACTGGTACTTGAAGCTGCGTACTTATTAGACTTAAAATAGCATCCGTAACTTCTTTTTTTATAACTTCTTCCTCTTCTAATTCTACACTTTGTAACGGATTAGATTTAGTTACTTTTTTAGGCGTTACTTTTACCTCATTTATAGTTGATGGCTTTTTATCTAAGTTTTTTGCTATATTTGTCTGCTTTGCATTATCTAGCGCCTTATTAAAGCCACCTACATTGGAAGTATCATTTGTCTGGCCTGTTGTTGTCTTATTTGTTACAGCACTGGTATGCATATTCATTAATAAATTGCCCAAATTAATACTACCCATTTTACACCTCCTACTCACTCACAATATTTATATCTGGTGATATAAGTTTCATCGTTTGCGCAGCACCCTGTGAAGTCATATTATCTAAAATTGCTGCTCTTTGTTCTTGCCCCATATTTTCAAAAATCATTTGGATTAGTTCTGGATCTGTAGTTAATAAAATTTCCATAGCTTTGGCTGCTTGTTCCGCATCCATTTGACCGATAGTATTTGCATAAGCTTTTTGTTCTTTTGACATAATACTTTGTCCTTTGAGCTCACTATAAATCTCTTCGGCTGTATCTGGATAAATTTGTTCAAACTGCTGAATAAATAAATCAGTATTCGTTTCAGCAATTCTTTCATCCCATGCCTTTTTTTGTTCTAAGAAGCTGTTGTAATTTGTTTCATACTGTTTAAGCGTCTCTATTTTTTCTTCTAAAGCTTTAATTTCAGCCTCATAGCTTTCCACTTTTCCTCTTAAGCTTGTTGCTTCTAGTTCACTAGTTGCCAATCTACTTTCAAGTTCATTGTATGGAACCTTTACTTCTTCCTCTTTAAACAAGCTACCTATAATAGGTACATCTTTTAAAATCGTCCCTATTGGCTTTCTAAAAATAAAACCTACAACCCCTACTAAAAGAATGATAACTAAAACTATTATTAAACCTTTTTTCTTCTTAGGCTTTTCAGGTTTAGTGTAAGGAGCTTTTTCATCTATTTTTTCAGTTGTTGCTACTGCCTTTGCCATGCCTACTGTTCACTCCTTTTCACAGCGCCATATTTGTAACTTACAATTTCATCTACAATTTGATTTTGTGCTTTGATTTCTTCACCTTTAAATTGCTCAAGCTTGATTTCTTTTAGATTTTCTAAAATCTTTCTTTGCTTTACAGCTTCCAGTAATTCATTTCTTTTTTCATTCACTACCTTCTTGGCTTTAACAATTTCAAGTTCCTTTTTCTCAATTTGTTTATTAAGACGCGCCGTATAATAATTGAATTGTTTTAGGTTGCTAATATTAAGACCGCCATCACATTGCCTTCTGATTTCATTATAGGCTTCATTATGTAATATCATTAATGTACTTCTTTCATCTACAAGCTGTTCATGCTTTGTATTTGCAAGCCCTAATTCTCTTTTTTTATTGTCCTCTAATTTTTCTTTAAGTGCTAAGACTGGTTGTAATTCAAACTTAAACATTCCCTCACCTTACTTTGTTATTTGTGCCATAAGCTCATAAGTTGTTTCAAAACTTACCTTTTCATGAGTTGGTTGTTGTAAGAAATTATTAATTGGTCCAATCTTATCTATTGCTTCATCAATCTCCTGGCTACTACCGCGATTGTACGCGCCTACATTAATAAGATCTTCAGATTCTTTATAAACAGCCATTTGTTTTTTAATTTCTCTTGCAAAAGCTTTGTGCTCATCAGTTACAATGTCACTCATAACCCTTGATATACTTGCAAGTACATCGATAGCTGGATAATGACCTTTGTTTGCCAGCTTTCTAGATAGTACAATATGTCCATCTAAAATACCCCTAGCTGTATCTGTAATAGGTTCATTGAAGTCATCCCCATCTACTAAAACTGTATACATGCCTGTAATACTACCCTTATCTGAGTTACCAGCCCTTTCTAAAAGCTTTGGCAAGGCTGCAAACACAGATGGCGTATATCCTCTAGAAACAGGTGGTTCACCTACCGCAAGCCCTATTTCACGTTGTGCCATTGAAAATCTCGTTAACGAATCCATCATTAAAAGAACATTTTTGCCTTGATCTCTAAAGTATTCTGCCAAGGCAGTTGCTGTCATTGCTGCTTTTAGCCTCATAAGTGCTGGCTGGTCAGATGTGGCTACGACTACGATTGAACGCTTAAGCCCTTCTGCTTTTAAGTCCTTTTCAATGAACTCTCTTACCTCTCTACCACGCTCACCTATAAGTGCAATAATATTAATATCAGACAAAGCATTTCTTGCAATCATACCCATTAAGGTACTTTTACCAACACCACTTCCTGCAAAAATTCCAATTCTTTGTCCCTTTCCTACAGTTAACATGCCATCAATAGCACGTATTCCTAATGAAATAGGCTCATGTATTCTCTCTCTTGTAAGCGGATTAGGTGCTTCATTGTCAATCGGTACCGTATCGGGACAATAGACCTCACTTCCATCGATAGGTTTTGCTTGCCAATCAACCACCTGACCTAAAAGGTTTTCACCTACTTGAACATTTAACTTATCACCATAAGCTTTTACTTTACATCCAGGTCCGATACCTTCCAGTTGTCCTAGGGGCATAAGTAATAGATTTTCATCTTTAAAACCAATTACCTCTGCTTTAATCTCTCTATCACCTTTTCGTGTGGAAATATAGCAAATATCTCCAATATTAGCCATAGGCCCTAATGATTCAATTCCCATTCCAACAACTTTAGTTACCTCGCCTGTATAAGTCCATAACTGATGATTTATGATATTTTCGTATTTGTTTAAATCGATCATATTGACTCCTATGATAATTTCTCTAAAGTTTTTATTTCTGAAATCACACGTTCTAGACCCTTCACTACATCATAAGAAATATTACCTAATTTCGTCTCCACAACACAGGTTGTTTCATTCAGTGTATTTCTTACTTCAATTGTAATATGCTCGCCTAACGCTTGTATTTCTTTTTTCTGATCTTCTGTTAATTGTTCAAATACACCTTGTGACACACAAACTTTAATTTCATCTTTTGTATGACAGCCTTGTATCATCTTACGCACTAAACATTGAAGCCAATCTGTATTCTCAAAAACTTCTTCAGTAATAATATGACCTAGAAGCTTTTGAAGTATATTTACTAAATCTCCTTCACTGCTCATTATAAGTGCATGTTTTTCTTCTTCTGCCTGTCTTTTAAGTGCTTTAACTTCCTCATTTACTTCTTCTAGCATTTTCTCTGACTTTGCCTGTGTTTCATAAAGTAACTGAGTTTGTTTTTCCCTTGTTTCCTCTTTTATTTCTTCTGCTTTTGTGAGCGCTGCAGATAATATCTCTTCTGCCCTACACTTAGCTTCTTCTACAATCTTTTGTGCAGCTTCATTTGCTTCACTTAGTATTTCTTCTCGTTTTTGATGTGAAGTAGCTAAAACTTCTTCCATATTGTCCTTAGAAGATACTTGGTCATATAAGGCACTCACTTCTAGATTATTATGTATGTGACTTTCAGAAGTTAAATCTTCCTCTTCAACTTTATCATACTCAATATGAAGCGCTTTGAACCTTTCAGATAAATTAATGACACTTTGATTTCTTATGCGTTCACTCTTTATAATACTAGACAATTACCTCATCTCCTGCTCCACGTGATGTAACGATTTCACCTGCATCTTCTAACTTACGGATAATATTAACAATATTTTGTTGTGCTTCTTCAATCTCTTTAACACGTTTTGGCCCCATATATTCAAGATCCTCTTCAATCATAGCAGCAAGACGTTTTGAAACATTTTCCATGATAACAGATTTAACAGATTCACCAGCACCCTTAAGCGCAATTGCAAGTTGATGATTGTCCACTTCACGAAGTACACGTTGAATAGATTTTGGATCCAATGTAATAATATCTTCGAATACAAACATACGTTTTCTGATAACTTCTGCAAGTTCTGGATCTTCGATTTCTAAGTTTTCCATAATATTCTTCTCTGTTGTACGGTCTACTTGGTTGATAATCTCTACGATTGAATCCACGCCACCGATTGTTGTATAATCTTCTGAAACAAGTGTTGAAAGTCGTTTTTCAAACTCACGTTCAATTTGATTAATCACATCTGGTGACGCGCGATCCATCAATGCAATTCTACGTGCTGTATCTGATTGCATCTCGGGTGGTAACGAACGAATAATAAGTGCTGCCTGTGCTGGTTTCAGATAAGATAAGATAAGTGCAATTGTCTGTGGATGTTCATTTTGTATGAAGTTAACAAGTTGCGATGCATCTGTCTTTCTAGCAAACTCGAAAGGTCTAACCTGAAGTGAAACAGTAAGCTTATTAATTACTTCCACCGCTTTATCTGAACCTAGGGCTTGCTCTAGAAGTTGTCTTGCATAGCCAATACCGCCTTCTGCAATATAATCTTGTGCTAGACACATTTCATAGAATTCTTGCAGTACCTCCTCTTTCACCTTAGGAGATACTGCTTTGATATTGGCAATTTCAAGTGTTAATTGCTCAATTTCTTCTTCTTTTAAATGTTTAAATACCTTAGATGATTTTTCAGGACCCAAAGCTATAAGGAGCATAGCTGCCTTTTGTTTACTTGTATATTCCTCTTTAGTCAAACGATCACTCCCAATCTTCTTCAGTCAGCCAGTTACGTAATAAGTTTGCAACTGCCTCTGGTTTTTCATCTACAAATTTATCAATTTGTCGTTTTGTTTCTAATGTTTCTTTAAGTTCAATTTCTTCGAGCTCAACTTCTTCTTTAGCTGTCTTCAGCATTTCTTCTACTTCAAGTTCTGGCTCAACTTCTACTTCTTCATCATGTTTTCTAAATCTCATGATAATAGCTGCAATAGCACCTATAATAATCAGTAATATAAATGCATATGGTAAGTAATCTTTGTAGTCAATTTCATATGGCTCTTCATCAATAAATCTTGGTATTTCATAACCATTTACACTTACATTATCAATACCTGTAGCAGCTTTTACACCATCAATAACACTTTGTTCTACAGTAAAGGCTTGTTGCTGTCCATTTTGCGCTTTAAACTCTGCCCAAGTTGTCCCTACTAAAGTTGCTTTAATCTCTTCTTCTCTGTAAATTTTATTTCTGAAGACATTAACGGCAACAGAAGACTTTTCTAAGTCTACATCACCCATATTCCTTTGATACTGTGTTTCTTTTACATTAGGTGCATATGTAATCTCTTTTTGATTATCTTTACTATTGCTTGTCCCACTTGTACCTTCTTGTACATAATTTGTTACATCTCCGCCATTTGTAGCTGTACCCGGTTCTCCACCCTCACCATCTGTAGTGGTAGATGAACTACTTGCCACATTTTCTTGTGTTATAACACCACGTTGTCCATCATCGCCTTGTGCTGTATATTCTTTATTACTTTCTGCATAGTGATCAAAGTCTAATACAAGGTTTGGACTAATACGTACATCACTATAAAGTTCCCCTAATAAATCATTAATTTTTGTTTTAACGGCTTCTTCTGCAGCCTGTTTTACTTCTTGTTGTTGACTGAGTGCAAGGCTTGCTTCTTCTCCGCCTTGATAAATGGTATTACCATTTGAGTCTAAAATAATCACATTTTTCTTATCTAAGTTCTTTACTGCATAAGCCATAAAGTTAGCAATCCCCTCTGCTTGCTTACTTGATAATGGCTCACTAAGTGTTAAAAATACACTTGCTGAACTTTCTTGTTTAGATTGAATAAATGAATTCTTTTCTTCTGGAATATTTAGCTGAACTGTTACATCCTGAACACCTTTAATTTGCTTTAAGGTTGTTTGAAGTTCTTCTTTTGTAAGATGATTTACACGTTCTTTCCACTCATTCTCTGTTGTAGACATGCTTGTACTAATCATATCTTCAAAAGAATATCCAGTATCTGTAACACCCTCTAATGATAATGCTAATACAGCCGCATTATACTGGTCTGAATTAACTTCTATATTCGTACCATCATTTATTACTTTATATGTAATTTTTTTATCATCTAAGACTTGTGATGTCTCTGCAATAAACTTAGCATCCATTTGACCATTATATAATGTACGCATCTGTGGTCTTGTCAAGTATACTGCAATGGCTATGACTACAATTAATAGCCCTACCCCTACTCCTATTTGAATCTTTTGTTTTTTACTTAAATTATTCCACTTCTCAGTTACCTGATTTGATATTTGTCCTATCGTCTCTTGCAATACATTCACCTCTTTCTTTTAAAAGCAGGTATTAAACTGAGAGTTGCATAATTTCTTTATATGCATCTAATACGCCATTTCTTACTTGCATTGTGTACTGTAATAAAATACTTGCCTTAGATTGTGAAATAAGTAAGCTATGTATATTATCATTAGCTCCAGTTAAAAAATCCATTGTTAATTCATTTGTTTCTTGTTCTGCTTGCAAGTTTGCATCTATTAAATTCTTAGCAGCTTCCAGACTTTGTGTGAAACTCGCATCACCTGATAAATTAACTTTTTTTGCTGCTGCACTTTGCTGTGTGAATAAACTTGATAGCTGTTGTACCTGTGATATCATCGTTCTTCCTCCTACTACTATTTACCTATTTCTAGGGCTTTATTGAACATAGCTTTCATTGTATTAAAAGAAGTTACATTAGCTTCATATGACCTACTAGCAGAAATCATGTTAACCATCTCATCTACCGTATTTACATTAGGATAATGTACATAACCATTTTCATCTGCATCTGGATGAGTTGGGTCATAACTCATTGCACCTTCACTTTCATCTTCAATAATACGCGCAACTCTTACGCCATTATTGCCTGATTGAACCTTCTTATTTAATACACTCGCAAAGCTCCCTGTAGTATTGTCAATCTGCTCAAAAATGACACTTTTTCTTTTATAAGGCCCTCCCTCAGCGGTTCTTGTTGTATTCGCATTAGCAATATTTTGTGAGATAACATCTAATCTAAGCCTTTGTGCTGTCAAACCCGTAGCTGCGGTATCCATTGGGCCAAAAAATCCCATTTAGCTTCCCCCTTATTATTTTATATTTTGAAGTACAGTCGTAAAACGATTAAGCTGGGCATTTACCCTCGTAATAAGTGCATTATATCTAGCATAAACTTTTGCTTCCTCTGCCATCTCTACGTCTATATCTACATTATTCCCATCCATTCGATAACTAGAACTTTTTTCATCTACATATACCTTAGGTTCAATTTTATTTAGATCTAGATTCGAGATATTTTTATTGGCATTTACTTCCTTTTGCAAAATCGTTTCAAAACTCACATCTTTTCTTTTATAGTTCGGTGTGTCCACATTACTAATATTCTCACTAATCACACTTTTCTTCAAAAGTGTCGCATCTAAAGCCCTATTCATTAAGTCTATATTAGCAAATAAGTCCATATCCTCCCCCCTCTTCTCTCTAATTTTTTCCTTTTCTTAATTTGGCATTATTCAAAAAGTTTCCTCAATTGCTATATTTGTAATTATATATTTTTCTTTTTAATAAAGCAATAATTATTAACAAACAAATCTCTATGATACTCCTATATTTTCTCTTCCCACTCACCTTTTACCATATATTTCATTAAAAGTTATTTTCAGATATATAAGTCTCTAATAATGACAGCTTCTTTTTACATTTTGTGCAACAAATATTTACAAAAATAACACAAATTAGTCACAGAAAACCTGCTTTATTGTAAAAAAAATGCATTTTACAATAACAACTGCTTGATTAAGTCAAAATTCAAAATACCTAGCAAGTCAAATCCTACCATTATCCCCATCCCCATAAGCATCATTCCCACTATGTAAATAAGATTATTTTTCCCACTTTCTTTTACACCATTCTGCTTATCATGCCACTTATAATTCAATATATAAAAACCCGATAAAATTACCACGATGCTCTGAATACCATATAATAAAAACGCTACCAGTGCCCCTTTCAAACCATAGAGTGTTATAAAGCAGCTAGTTGTAAAACTATAACTAAATACGATTATAAACATCACACAAAAAGCCAATGGCACAAGCACGCTAAAGCTACCCAGTGCAAAAACTATACATATTTTCTTAACATAATCTAAAAATAATTTAAAAATAATTTCCTTACTAATTTCTTGTTCATACATTGTTAATATTTGACTGTAAACTACTTTAAAAAAATTTACATCTCTATTTTGCAGGTAAATACAATAGCACACACCACTTAAAATTGCACAAAAAAACACCAAATAACTTACCCATTTTTTCTTCATAGCGCTCCCCCATTTCATTCATCCTCTTACAACATATGCTTGTCTCACTCTTTTTAGACTTGTTTACAAACTTTTAATTATATACTAAATATGTTATAATCATTTCATGACTTACATAGCTTATTTTGTTATGTTATAGAAAGGAGGCTACCTAATTATGTGGTACATCTGGTTCACTGCAGCCATTATATTTTGCACTGCAGAAATCCTTTATAATGGTTTTTTCATTATATGGTTTGCTATAGGAAGTATAGCAGCACTACTCACTTCATTTTTAACATCTAATCTCGTCATTCAAACTATCGTTTTTTTACTTGTTTCCTTTATCTTACTTATCACTTTAACCAAACGTATAACCCAAAGATTTTCAAACAAAGATTCCATTCAAACTAACATCAATGGACTTATTGGAAAAAAAGGCATTGTCATAGAGACAATTGGTAAAAATAACTTAGAGCCTGGTTTAGTAAAACTGGATGGTGAAACCTGGAGTGCAACTTCTCTAAATAATGCCCCCATTGAAAAAGGTGCTTTGGTCGAAGTATGCGACATAAAAGGTGTACGTTTAATCGTAACAAATGTTCAAATTTAAGGAGGAATTTTCATGCCATTTTTAATACTTGTTTTAATTTTAATACTCATTATTGCCTTTAGTTCAATTCGTATTATTAAACAATCTACTGTAGGTATTGTCATGCGACTTGGTAAGTTTAGCCGCCGTGCTGAAACAGGTGTTAACTTCATCATTCCATTTGTAGAAACAATTTATAGACGTGTAGACTTACGTGAAGTTGTTATCGACTTCCCTCCTCAACCTGTTATTACAAAAGATAACGTTACAATGCAGATTGATACAGTTGTTTATTACAAAATCACAGACCCTGTGTACTACACTTTTGAAATCGCCAATCCCATTAGTGCTATTGAAAATCTTACAGCTACCACACTTCGTAATATTATTGGTGAATTAGATTTAGACGAAACACTTACCTCTAGAGATCTCATTAACTCTAAGCTTCGCATCATCTTAGATGAAGCTACTGATAAATGGGGTATTAAAGTTAATCGTGTAGAGCTAAAAAATATTCTTCCACCAAAAGATATTCAAGAAGCCATGGAAAAACAAATGCGTGCAGAACGTCAAAGACGTGAATCCGTTCTTACTGCTGAAGGTCAAAAGAAAGCGGCTATTTTAATGGCAGAAGGAGAGAAACAATCTACTATCCTTCATGCTGAAGCCCAAAAAGAATCTATGATTCGTAATGCAGAAGGACAACGACAAGCTGAGGTATTAAAAGCAGAAGGGGAAGCTGCTGCCATCCTCAAACTTCAACAAGCCAAAGCCGATGGTATTCGTGCCGTATTTGCCGCTATTAAAGAATCAGGAGTAGACGACAACGTCCTCGCTATTCGTTCTATGGAAGCACTTGAAAAAATTGCAGAAAGTGATTCTAGCAAACTTGTACTCCCTTCAGATGCTGTTAACTTCCTAGGTACCTTTAAAGGCATCAAAGAAGTAATGTCTTCTGATAAAACTATAGAAAAGAGTACTGATAAATAAATACTAAAAAGGCAGTGTTGATGATTTGTCGTATCAACACTGCCTTTTTAGTATTTATTTTAATATCTATTTAAACTATACCCTTACATTACCATCTAGACCTAATAATTCTTTATTAGCTTCCAAAATAGGATTAATAACCTCATTTAAGAAGTCAGTCACTTGCATTGGGGCACAACCAATAAAGTTTTCTGGTTTTAAAATTTCATGAAGCTCTTCTTCTGTCATTTTAAACGCCTCATCTTTTAAAATACGTTCAATGAGATCATTTGGTTTACCTTGTTCCTTAACTTGTGCACCGGCTTCCATAGAAAGCACTCTAACACGTTCATGTAATTCTTGACGATCGCCACCGCGTTTTACACCTTCCATCAAAATAACCTCTGTTGCCATAAAAGGTAGCTCCGACATAATACGTGTATGAATAACTTTTGGATAAACTACAAGTCCTGATACAACGTTTAAGTAAATTTCTAAAATAGCATCTACTGCTAAAAATGCCTCCGAAACAGCAATACGTTTATTTGCACTATCGTCTAATGTTCTCTCAAACCATTGTGTAGAAGCTGTGATTGCTGGATTAAGTGTATCACAAATAACGTAACGTGCTAGAGATGAAATACGTTCTGTACGCATTGGATTACGTTTGTAAGCCATAGCTGATGAACCAATTTGATTCTTTTCAAATGGCTCTTCAATTTCTTTTAAATGTTGTAAAAGACGGATATCATTACTAAATTTATAAGCTGATTGTGCCACTTGGCTAAGCACATTTAGAACTAACGAATCAAACTTTCTTGTATAAGTTTGTCCTGTTACTGGATATACCTCATCATATCCTAACTTCTTAGCAATTGTTTGATCTAATTTTTTAACCTTCTCATAATCACCTTCAAAAAGTGTTAAGAAGGTAGCTTGTGTCCCTGTTGTTCCTTTGGCACCTCTTAAACGTTTGTGTTCTAATATTTTATCTACTTCCATTAAATCAAGCCATAAATCCTGAAGCCATAATGTTGCACGTTTACCTACTGTTGTAAGCTGTGCTGCTTGAAAATGTGTAAAGCCTAAAGTAGGTAAATCTTTATATTCATCAGCAAATTTCGCTAATTTATCCATTACGTTAATAAGTTTCTTACGAATAAGTTCCAATGCTTCATACATAATGATAAGATCTGTATTATCACCTACATAACAACTTGTCGCACCTAAATGGATAATTGGCATAGCTTTTGTAGCTTGTTCCCCATATGCATGTACATGTGCCATAACATCATGTCTCACCTTATTCTCCCATGCTTCTGCCACTTCATAGTTAATATCTTCACTGTATTTTTTAAGTTCTTCAACTTGTTCAGGTGTAATATTTAATCCTAATTCCATTTCAGTTTCAGCTAAAGTAACCCATAACTTTCTCCAAGTTTTAAATTTCTTTTCCTCTGAAAATAAATAAAGCATCTCTTTACTTGCATATCTCCCTTGTAACGGGCTTTTATAAGCATCTCTCATGTTTATTTTCCTTTCATAATTGGTAATGATAACTCTATTATACGAAAAAAACTGTCTACTGGCAATGGATTATCGAACATTTTTATATATATAATAAAATTTGTTCGAAATATGACATTTTATAAAACAAATTAACCAATGTAAGTATTCTGAAAATAAAAGGAGGCGCTTACCGCACCTCCTTTTATTTAGCATATTCTGTTGCTCTTGTTTCTCTAATAATGCTTACTTTTATTTGTCCTGGATATTCCATTTCATTTTCAATTTGTTTTGTTACATCTCTTGCAAGAAGTAATAAACCATTATCATCTACTTCTTCAGGAACAACCATTATTCTCACTTCACGACCTGCTTGAATTGCATAAGACTTATCTACACCTTTAAATGATGTGGCAATCTCTTCAAGTTTTTGTAAACGTTTAATATAAGTTTCTAGTGTTTCACGACGTGCACCTGGTCTTGCTGCTGAAATAGTATCTGCTGCTTGTACAATAACTGCGATAGCTGTTTCAGGGTCTACATCTCCATGATGCGCCTCAACTGCATTAATAACAATTGGATTTTCACCATATTTACGACATAAATTAACCCCTATGCTTACATGAGAACCTTCTACTTCATAATCTACAGATTTACCAATATCATGAAGTAATCCTGCACGTTTTGCAAGACGTACATCAAG
Organism: Cellulosilyticum sp.; assembly: GCF_982396655.1. NCBI lineage: Bacteria > Bacillati > Bacillota > Clostridia > Lachnospirales > Cellulosilyticaceae > Cellulosilyticum > Cellulosilyticum sp. Next base: position 84,109 of record NZ_CEVXFV010000004.1, read on the forward strand.
CCCTAATTCACCTGCAATAAGCCCTGCTAAATTAGAAACTTCAATAGAATGTCTTAAAACATTTTGTCCATAGCTTGTTCTAAATCTCATCTTACCTAATAAACGGATAATCTCTGGATGAAGACCATGCACACCTGTTTCAAATGTTGCTGATTCACCTTCTTCACGAATAAGAATTTCAACTTCTTTTTTCGCCTTTTCTACCATCTCTTCTATGCGAGCTGGATGAATTCGGCCGTCAACAATAAGTTTTTCCAATGCCACACGTGCAATTTCACGGCGAATTGGGTCAAATCCAGATAAAATAACTGCTTCAGGTGTATCATCAATAATAAGATCAATCCCTGTAAGCGTCTCTAATGTACGAATATTTCTACCCTCACGCCCAATGATACGACCTTTCATCTCATCATTAGGTAGTGGTACAACAGATACTGTTGTATCTACAACATGATCTACTGCACATTTTTGAATAGCATTTGTTAAAATTTCTCTCGCTTTTTTATCAGCTTCTAATTTTGTTTTGGCTTCAATCTCTTTGATTAAAACAGCTGAATCATGTTTTACTTCTTCTTCTACCTTTTGAAGTAAATATTGCTTTGCTTCCGCTAAGGTAAGCTCTGCTATTCTTTCAAGTTCTTCGATTTGCTTTTGCTCAAGGGCTTCGATTTCATCTTTTGTTTTATCAATTTTATCAAGTTTTCTTTGCATTTGCTCTTCTTTTTGCTCTAGGGCAACTGCTTTTTTATCTAATGTTTCTTCTTTGTGTAAAAGTCTTCTTTCAGATAGTTGAAGTTCGCTTCTTCTTTCTTTAACCTCTTGATCTAAATCACTTTTTACACGAATTTCTTCTTCTTTTGCTTCTAAAAGTAATTCTCTCTTTTTTGTTTCCCCATTTTTTATAGCGTCCTCAATAATTTTACGTGACCTTTCTTCCGCACTCCCAATCTGTGCCTCCGCTATACGTTTTCTATAAAAAATGCCACCTGAAAAGGCTATTATTGCTACTACTACTGCTACTATAACTACGGTTAAAATTTGACCAACGATTTTTACCACCTCCCATTAATTATCAATGTGCAAATTACAACATAATTGTATAACTTTTTAAAAATGCTGTCAAGCATTGTGCCATGTATACTTCATAATCTCCGTTTACTTTTATTGTGTTTTTTTACATAAAATAAAAGATAGGGAATTCCCTATCTTTTATTTTATTCCTTCATATCATCAATATCTGTATATTCTTCCTCATCCTCATCGAATTGACCTTGTTCACTAATCTCTACTACACCATAGTGATCTCTTACTTTGTTTTCTATTTCTATAAGTAATTCTGGGTGCTCTTTAATATAGATTTTAGCATTTTCACGACCTTGTCCTAAACGGATATCTCCATAAGAATACCATGCACCACTTTTATTAACAATATCAATCTCCGCTGCTAGGTCAAGTACATCCCCTTCTTTAGAGATCCCTTCACCATACATAATATCAAATTCTGCTTGTTTAAATGGTGGTGCCACTTTATTTTTAACAATTTTTACACGTGTACGGCTTCCAATAAATTCATTGCTTTGTTTAAGTGTTTCAATCTTACGCACATCCATACGAACAGATGCATAGAATTTAAGTGCACGTCCACCTGTAGTTGTTTCATTACTTCCAAACATAATCCCAACTTTTTCACGAAGCTGGTTGATGAATACGATTGTACATTTAGATTTATTAATAACACCTGTTAACTTTCTAAGTGCTTGTGACATAAGTCTTGCTTGAAGACCCATATGTGAATCTCCCATATCCCCTTCAATCTCTGCACGTGGTACAAGTGCTGCTACAGAATCGACGATAATAAGATCAATTGCACCTGAACGTGCCATTGTTTCTGCAATTTCTAAAGCTTGTTCCCCATTGTCTGGTTGTGAAATATATAATTCGTCAATATTTACCCCTAATTTTTGTGCATATGCTGGATCTAATGCATGTTCAGCATCAATGAATGCTGCAATGCCTCCTTGTTTTTGCACTTCTGCAATCATATGAAGTGTAACTGTTGTTTTACCTGAAGATTCTGGTCCGTAAATTTCTACTACTCTACCTCTAGGAAGCCCACCTACACCAAGGGCAATATCTAAACTTAATGAACCTGTAGGAAATGTTTGTACATTAGTATCTGTAGCTTCCCCAAGCTTCATGATAGACCCTTTACCAAATTGTTTCTGTATCTGTGAAATGGCTGCATCTAATGCTTTTTTTGATTCTTCGTTCATTTATTTATCTCTCCTTATCGTACTTTATATAAAATGTTCTTGTAAACGCTTTATAAGCTTCTTGCCTATACTTAATAATATAGTAATTTATCTATTTTATCCTTCATTAAACTATAGAGAAATAAACTATAGAGTTAAAATACGCATCTTGCTTAATTGATACTTTTAAAATAATCTTCGATAAAACCTTATTAAAAGTTTATATCGAACACTTGTTCTGAAGCTATTATACCTAATTTTTCTCTTAATAGCAAGTGCTTTTATTTTAAAAGTTTATAGAGCTCATACAATACCGTTTGTACTGTTTTTTCTCTAACTTGCTGTCTTGTTCCCTTTAGACGCAGCTCATAAACGTAAGTTTCTTCTGGCAGTGCAATCCCTATATATACAAGACCTACTGGCTTCTTATCTGTACCACCTGTTGGTCCTGCAATACCTGTTGTAGAAAGCCCAATATCTGCTCCTGTCACACGTCTTACCCCTTCTGCCATTTCTCTTGCAGTTTCTTCACTTACTGCACCTACACGGTTTAAAGTTTCTGTTTTTACACCTACTAATTTCGTCTTTGCTTCATTACTATAGGTTACCATCCCTTCCTGGAAATAAGCTGAAACACCACTGCAATTTACCAAAGTACCTGCTAAAAGTCCACCTGTACAAGATTCTACTGTTGCTACTGTAAAATTATGTTGTTTTAAACATTTTAAGATTTGGTCTTCTAGTTTATCTTCATTATAACCGATAACATACTCTCCTAAACGTGTTACAATATCATTTTTACATTTTTCTGCCAATTCTACCGCTTTTTCTTTTGTACTACCTTTAGTTACAATGCGCACAACAACTTCATAACCACTAATATATGGTGCTACCGTTCCCCATTCAAATTCCCCCAATAAGTCTGATATTTTCTCTGCCATACTACTCTCCCCTATACCAAAGAGTCTTACATCGATTGTTTCATAATAAGTTGTCATCATCTTTTTAAAATAGGGCATGACATAATCTTTAAACATTGGCTGCATTTCTTTAGGAGGTCCTGGCAAAAGTACAACATAGCTTGTTTCATGCTTTAAAATACAGCCAGGTGCCGTTCCATGATGATTAGGAAGCACATATGCCTCTTCTGGAAATAATGCTTGCTTTTTATTATTTTCGCTCATTTGACGCTTTATGCTTTTAAAATAAGCTTCAATAGTCTCTAATGCTTCTTGTTGCATCACGAGTCTCTGTCCTAAATACTCACATACAGTTTCTTTTGTTAAATCATCTTTAGTCGGCCCAAGCCCACCTGTTAAAATAATGACGTCTGCTCGTTTTAAAGCATTTCCCAACGCTTCTTTTACATCTTCCACTTCATCCCATACAGCTGTATGATATTTTGGCATAATACCAATTGTTTGAAGTTCTTTTGCAATATATCCTGCATTTGTATTAATAGTATGACCTGTTACAACTTCGTTTCCTACTGCAATAATCTCCGCTTTCATGACATGTATCACCTCTCTAATAACATATAATTTATTATATCATGGTTTATACTTATATTTTCTCTTATGCATAAAATGCATCAATAAAATTGTTTTACACCAAGTTAAAGAAGTGTTACAAAACCAGTTTACTAGTTTTGTAACACTTCTTTAAACCTCTCCTTTTTGCTCGTGCTCACCTTTTAGAAAAGCTTCTCGACAATCCCAAGAACAGAAGAAATATTCTTCCCCATCTTTAATCACACGGTAAGCATCACTCTTTTTAATTTCTTTATGACAAACTGGATCAACTACTAAATCTTTAATTGGCTCTGCTGTCACCTCTTCTGGCATTTGACCTTTTTCAATAATCTTAACCTCACCATTAACAATACTAATTCCTTGAATATTAGGATTATCTTTTTGCATCTTCATTACTTTTCTGACTTTAAAAAGTGCAATAATTAAATTGAAGAAACTAATTGCACCTATTATTAATATTACTTGCATTATAAAATCTAATATAAATGTCATTTTATTCACCTCATTCATTTATGCTAATTATATTATACTGCATTCATATGAATGTTTTTTAAATAAATCACTTTATTTTATATTATATCTCTAAAAGCTTTATTTATACCATTGGACATTTTTAGTCCATACAAAAATATAAAAAGAGACAATAGCTTGTCTCTTTCAGATTGTTGACAAATGAATTTTCCCAAAATAAACTCACAAATTAAGTGAGGATTATTCAAGAAAATCTATTAAAATAGGGGTAAAAAGAGCAGTTTAGGTCCATTTTTACCTCTGTTTTCTATTTCTAGACTAGTAAAATACTATGGAAAAGTTAATTGTCTACAGCCTGAAAGAGACAATAGCTTGTCTCTTTTTACTCTCATATACTATTGCTGTCCTTCTAGTTTTGCTGCCTCTTCTGGTGTTTTAGGCATATCTGATGTGATATAACGAGAAAACAGATTTTGCATTAAAAATGAACTTAATGTAATAATAATCCCTGGTGCAAATACAATTAAGAATGGTAATCTAAAAATCAAGTAACCTGTAATCACAAATACTAATGTATTGGCAATGGTTGTTAGTAAATGCTTATGCGTTAGCACTAAAGCTGTTTTTACAAGTACTGTAGTTTTCATATCAAATCTTGATAAAAGTGCCCATAAATATGTAAAGATATTGACTACCTCAAAGATAAAGATTACAGTTACTGGAATAATCCATTTTAAGCTTGCTGCCTGTAATAAAAGCCCTTCAAAAGTCATAAAGCCATATAAAGATGCACTTATACAAGCAACTAACATGATGATTGTAATAAGAAGTGATTGTTTAAAGTTTTGTTTAAAACTTTTAAAGAAATCTTTTGCTACATATGTATTTTCTTTTCTTACTTTTTTACCCATTACATAAAAAAATGCTGTTGTCGCATCACCTATTGTTACAATAGGAATACAACATATCCACCATAGCAGTGTTAAGATGATTACATCTGCTACCTCACTCATCCATACCCAAATAGGCGCATCTAAATCAAATAAACTACCCATTTTCACTCTTCCTCCTCAGTTTTATTTCCCAACTAAATTAACCTCTTTGATACCTAAAAGTGGCTTACGTTTAGTATACTATAAAATATTTTCTTATTCTATATTAACACGTATATATGTGATTATTATAAATATATTACTTAAGTTTTAATCCACTTTTTAATTAATCTAATATATAATTTTATTATAATATTATACATTAGGTTACTAAACATTATATTTTGCAAATTATTTTTACATAACTATTGAATTTTACTTATACTTGTGTATAATTATACATAAATACAAGTAAATATTAAACCATTCACAAGGGGGATTTTTAAATGAAAGAAAAAGTTGTATTAGCATATTCAGGCGGTCTTGATACTTCTGTTATCATTCCATGGCTTAAAGAAAATTATGATTACGATGTCATTGCTGTATGTATAAATGTAGGGCAAGATGCAGAACTTGTAGGTCTTGAAGAACGTGCACTTTCAATGGGTGTTAGTAAAGTTTATGTTGAAAACGTAAAAGATGAATTCATGAAAGAATATGTTTTCCCAATGATTCAATCTGGTGCTGTTTATGAATCTAAATATTACTTAGGTACTTCTATTGCACGTGCTGTCATTGCTAAAACACTAGTTAGAATTGCTCTTAAAGAAGGAGCTAGTGCTATTTGCCATGGCTGTACAGGTAAAGGTAACGATCAAATCCGTTTTGAACTTGGCATTGCTGCTCTAGCACCACATCTTAAAGTGATTGCACCATGGCGTATCTGGGATATTTCATCTCGTGAACAGGAAATCGCTTATCTTGAAGAACGCGGTCTTCCAGTCCCAATGAAAAAAGAAGATAGCTATAGCCGTGACCGTAATATGTGGCATATTTCTCACGAAGGACTCGAACTTGAAGATCCAAGCAATGCGCCAAACTATGATCACCTTCTTAAACTTGGTGTTTCTCCAGAAAAAGCTCCAGATGTAGCAACTGTCATTTCTCTTACATTTAAAGAGGGTGTACCTACACACTTAGATGGCGTAGAAATGGATCCTTCTTCACTTCTTGAGAAACTTAACGAACTTGGTGGTCAAAACGGCATTGGTATCGAAGATATCGTTGAGAACCGTGTTGTTGGTATGAAATCTCGTGGTGTCTATGAGACACCGGGTGGAACAATTCTTTACAAAGCACACGAAGAACTTGAACACCTTACACTTGACCGTGAAACATATCGTTACAAACAAGAAGTGGCACTTGAGTTTGCCGATCTTATTTATAATGGTAAATGGTTTACACCTCTTCGCGAAGCACTTCAAGCGTTTGTTACAAGTACACAAAAAGTTGTAACTGGTGAAGTAAAATTAAAACTTTATAAAGGTAATATTATTCCACAAGGTGCTACTTCTCCTTATTCACTTTATAGCGAAGATTTAGCAAGCTTCACAACAGGTGATCTCTATGATCATAAAGATGCTGGTGGATTCATCAAACTTTACGGTTTACCACTTCGTGTTCGTGCATTAAAACAAGAACAAGCGCAAAAGGAAAATAAATAATAACATCTAAGGAGGCTTTTATGAAACTATGGGGAGGCCGCTTTGCAAAAGAAACAGATGCTTTAACAGACCACTTTAACTCATCTATTTCTTTTGACCAAAGGCTTTATAAACATGATATATTAGGAAGCATTGCCCATGTGAAAATGCTTGGTAAACAAAATATTATAAGTCTAGAAGAAAGTAAGGCAATTGAAAACGGTCTTCATGACCTACTTTCAGACATTGAACAAGGTCACATTTCTTTTGATGAGAAGATGGAAGATATTCATATGAATATTGAAGCCTTACTAATCTCCCGTATTGGAGATGTTGCTAAAAAAATGCATACTGGCCGTAGCCGTAATGATCAAGTTGCATTAGATGTAAGACTTTATACACTTGATGAAATCATTTCATTAAAAGAGATGCTCTTTGAGCTCATGAAAGCTGTAACTGAAATCGCAAGTCAACACACTGAAACAATTATGCCAGGTTACACACATCTGCAACGTGCACAGCCTATTACCTTTGCACATCATTTAATGGCATACTTTGAAATGTTTAAAAGAGATTATAAGCGCTTAGAATTTGCCTATGATAATACAAATTACTTACCTCTTGGTAGCGGCGCTCTTGCAACGACAACTTACCCACTTGACCGTGACTTTGTCGCAGAAACCTTAGGTTTTAATGGTATTTGTGAAAATAGTATTGATGGGGTATCTGATCGTGACTTTGTCCTTGATCTCCTTTACACACTCTCTACACTTATGATGCACCTTAGCCGCTTAAGTGAAGAAGTCATCCTTTGGAGCAGTCATGAATTCCATTTCGTCGAATTAGATGATGCTTATAGTACGGGTAGCTCGATTATGCCACAAAAGAAAAACCCTGATATTGCAGAGCTTGTACGTGGTAAAACGGGCCGTGTATATGGTAATCTTATGGGGTTACTTACAACCATGAAAGGCTTACCTCTTGCTTATAATAAAGATATGCAAGAAGATAAAGAACGTCTCTTTGATAGTATTGATACCTTAAAAATGTGCTTACCTATCTTTACACAAATGCTCTTAACTATGAAAGTTTGCAAAGAGCAAATGTATAATGCAGCTTCTGGCGGCTTTACAAATGCAACTGATGCAGCTGACTACCTTGTTAAAAAAGGGCTTGCCTTTAGAGATGCACATGAAGTCATTGGTAAACTTGTGCTTCACTGTGTGACACATCATACTTCTTTAGAAGCATTACCTTTAGAAACCTATAAGCATATTCACCCAATCTTTGAGGAAGATATCTATGATGCTATTTCTTTAAAAACATGTGTCAGTGGCCGAAAGGTAAAAGGTGGACCTAGTCCAGAAACAGTATGCGCACATCTTGAAAAAGCAAAAACTTATCTTAATACACTTTTATAAGTTAATTGATTCATAAAACTAAAAATAGCAAGCTATAACCATAAAAGGCATATAGCTTGCTATTTTATTTGTTCTAAAATTCTAGTTGTCGTTCTACACTTCTTAAATCAAAATAATTTAAAATTTCATCCATATAAAATTCCATGATACGTACAAACTTCGTTAACTTACGTTCATTCAGTGGTCTTTCATATTGCCATTTCGCATAGCTAAATAATGCATCTTCCTTTTTCTGAAAACTATAAAATTCATCAACAAAACCTAAAAGTTCTAAGTCTAAACAAGACTTACCATACTCCATACTTACAGCAATTTCTTCAAAAGCTTCCGGGGTAATATCTAAAAGGGAACTGACGTAGCTACGTACAGCTTTTTCATGAATACCTATTTGAATATGGGGATAAATATAATATAAAGTATTTCGATATAACGTTTCTAAATGAATTATTGCATATTTAAAGTCAAAATCAAACTGCTTCATACAAGTATAAAATTTAAGCGAATCTTCTAACCGAAAAGTTGTTTCATACTGCCACCTATTTCCTACTTCATAGTATATATTAAATACAGCAATAGGTGCTCCAGGCAAACTCATTTGACGTAATAAATACATGGTTTTTTCCTTTTTGTTTGAAGTATACCCAATTTAAACGGTTTCAAACACTAAATAAACATTTCTTATTTTACTTTCTGAAGTGCACATTCAAAGGACATAACTTGGCCATCTTGTAAGTTTACATTAAGAAGCACTGGCGTATCACCACATGTATAAATTAAAGATTTGATATATTTTGCGCCATTATAATCTTGCATTTTTTCAAAGGTTATCGCTTCACCTTCTTTTGCTAAGCTCTTTTCTTTTATAAATGTTTCTACGATTTGCTTAAGTTCATCTTCTGTGTACTCTTTTGCTTCTTTTTCACTATATACACTAATAAACATTCCTTTTAATTCTTTTGTTTCATCATCTTGCATTACTGCATAAGAATATAAATCCCCTTCTTTAGGGTCTTCTTTACGCTGTGCTGTAAATACAATTGTTTCTGGTAATGTATCCGCATATTTTTCTACAGGCACATTTTTCACTGCTTTTATCTCCATCTCTACACTTTGATCTACTGTAATCCCAAAGTACTTATTTACATTCTCAATTGCACTTTCATTTAAACTTTCAAGTACATTTGCATCTGTAATCTCTTCTTCTACAAATTGCGATTTTGTACCACATCCACCTAATAATGCCATACAAAAAACTAGAACACCTACTTTAAATATTTTTTTCATTTTATCCTCCAAGTAATTAGTTTAGTGAATAATTCTATTATATAGGTTGAATATGCAGTTTTTATAAAAATAATGCCAGCTTTAGTTTCCCAAAGCTGGCATTATTTTATACTTCCACTACTTTTTCCACTTTTGCTGCTTTACTTCTTGTCGTCTTTGTTTTAGTTGCTTTTTCTTTAGTAGCTGCTACCTTCTTAGTTGTTTCTTTTTTAGTAGATTCTTTTTTTGTTGTTTTAGTTGACGTTTTCTTTGTGGCTACTTTTTTAACTTTTGTTGGTTTCTCTTCTGTTTCCTCTACCTTTTCCTCTACCTTTTTCTCAACTTTGACATCTACTTTTGCTGTTGCTTTTTTAGCCCCTACCTTTTTCTTACTGGCTACTTTTTTCTCTTCTGTTTCTTCTATCTTTTCGACTGGTTTTTCTAATAATTTCTTAATTTCAAATACACATATACTAAGTGGCGGAATATTAATTTCTATACTTTGTTCTTTACCATGCCAAGGTTTTTCAATATTGGCTACAATTTTTCCTTCATTAACTCTACCTTCGCCGCCAAACTCAGTACTATCACTATTTAATATTTCTTCATACTCAGCATACTCTGGTACCCCAATGCAATAGCTTTCCCAATTATTTGTCATAAAGTTAGCTACAACAACTAATTGGTCTTCTGCTTTTTCCCCATTACGTACAAAAGATAAAATACTCTGTGTATTGTTTTCACAATCAATCCACTCAAAGTTCTCATAGCCGCACCCTGTTTCCCATAGCGCATTATGACTTGTATAAATATGATTAAGTTTCTTTACATACTGCCTAATGCCTTCATGCTCTGGGTAATTTAATAATCCCCAATCCAGTTCTGTCTTTTCATCCCATTCTTTTGCCTGTGCAAACTCATTACCCATAAAGAGCATTTTCTTACCAGGATGCATAAACATAAAACCATAAGCTGCTCTAAGGTTAGCAAACTTTTCTTCAATAGGCCCTGGCATCTTATACAGCATTGGACTCTTACCATGAACAACTTCATCATGAGAAAGAACCTGTATAAAATTCTCACTAAATGCATACATTAAACTAAATGTAACTTGACCATGATGATCTTTACGATACTTAGGCTCTGTCTTCATATAAGCTAAGAAATCATTCATCCAACCCATATTCCATTTAAACCCAAATCCAAGTCCACCTTCATCTGTAGAATAAGAAACTTTTGGCCATGCTGTAGATTCTTCTGCAATCATCATAGCACCGGCAAACTTACGATAAATCATACTATTAAGATGCTTTAAAAATTCAATTGCTTCTAGATTTTCTTTACCACCAAACTTATTTGGTACATAATTATCTTGTCTACCATAATCCAAATACAACATAGATGCTACTGCATCTACCCTGAGGCCATCTATATGATAGGTTTCAAACCATGATATCGCACTAGCAATCAAAAATAATACAACTTGAGGTTTACTATAATCAAAGATTAATGTACCCCAATGTGGGTGATGCGCTTTTCTTTCATCGCTACTTTCATATAATGCTTCCCCATCAAATTTTTCAAGACCAAAAGCATCTTTTGGAAAATGTGCTGGTACCCAGTCTAAAATAACACCAATATTATTTTTATGTAGAAGTTCTACCAAATATTTAAAGTCTTCTGGTGTCCCGTAACGACTAGTCGGTGCAAAATAACCTGTTACTTGGTAACCCCAAGAGCCATCAAATGGGTGCTCAATAATACCCATAAGTTCTACATGAGTATATCCCATCTCTTTTACATATTCTACTAAGCTCTCAGCTGTTTCACGATAATTATAAAAACTATCATCAAAATGTTTTTTCCATGAACCTATATGTACTTCATAAATTGAAATCGGTTTTTTATAATAAACATTTTGAGCACGCTTATCCATCCATTCATCATCTTCCCACTCAAAATGATCTACATTATATAAGCAAGAAGCCTTACCCGGTCTTAGCTCACAGTAATTTGCATATGGATCTGCTTTATAAAGAAGCTCACCCTTAGCTGTACGAATCTCATATTTATAGACATCAAATTCTCTAAGTCCTGGCACAAATAACTCCCACACACCATGAGATTCAATACAATACATACTATGTCTACGGCCATCCCAGTTATTAAACTCACCTATAACACTCACACGTTTTGCATGAGGTGCCCAAACAGCAAAACGTACACCTTCAACGCCCTTTACATTGATAAAATGTGCACCTAATTTATGATGGATTTCATAGTCTCTTCCTTCCCCAAATAGATAGAGGTCATCAGATGTGATGGTAGGCTTAAATTGATAGGGGTCTATATATGTCCACTCATGTCCATTAAAATCTCTACATTTTAGGCGATATATAAAGCCTTCCTCTACTTCCCCCACATATCCTTCAAATAATCCTTTATCCCCTACCGCATGCATTTCAAATGTTCTATCATTATTTTTTAAATCCATCGCAACCATATAACTTACAGTTGGGCAAAATACACGTATTATTTTTCCCGCTGTCTCTCGTGATGTATGTAAGCCTAGTATTTCATGTGGTTTATTTAATTCCCCTAATTCTAATAGTGCAATCTTTTTATTTACCATCTCATAACTATTTTCCATATATCATCTCACCTCTACTCCTATTTTAAACTATTTAAAATATTTTTTCAATAATGTAAACCATATTCTTACACCAATTACATTTATATGCTTGTTTTATCTTGAGAAATTGTATATCCTTAATATACAGATTAAGAGAGGAGCTTAAAAATGAGTCAAAATACTGATCAACTTTATACAGGTATTGCTTATTCTTATATTGAATATGTCCATGCCTACCTAGAACTTTTAAATAATTCATTATTCTTTTCTACGCCTTATTTAGACGAAGAAACAGCTCACATACAAAATGAATTAAAAAAAACTTTTCTTTACCTTCCAGAATTACTTACTTCTAATGAAACAACTTCTAAAGGTAAAAATACAAAAATCGAAAAAGAACGTGTTGGTGAAACACTTTTAAACTTTAGAGATAAGTTAGAACAAAAATACCGAAGCTTAAATAGCTACCGTCGTGAACTTCATCATTTGGTTGCTAAAGCACAAAATGATCCTGAGTTTGCTGGTTCATATATTGACCATGAGGAGTTTAGTGATGAGGCTATCCTTCAGATGGACTTTGACCGCCTTGCGGAAGATTGTACAAACTTTGTCTTTAAAGATAAATCACTTAAAACAAAGCAGCTTCATGCTTCTTCAATTCTTCCTGCTATTCCTTTAAAAATTACAAAAGCTAATTTTTTAGATTATGTAAAAAAAAGTATCCATCATATTGATATAGAAGATACAGTAGAAGCAGCTAACTTCCTTACTTCTATTTTAACACAACTTTTTGATGGTAAACGCTTTGAATTTTATGGACAAGACTTTGGTGATTTTACAGAATCTCTTGCAGAACTTACAACTTATGATGATCCTATAGATTTCTTTGAGGAAGCAGATTCTTTAGAACAAACAATCAATACTTTATTTGAGCTTTTACGTGCAATGTACCGTATGATCTGTACACTCAGCAATCTATTACTCTTTGAACACATTGATTTTAATACACTTACTGAATTACACCCTAGCTTCTTTGACTTCTATCACTGCATTAAAAAGATTTTAACAGATGCCAATGATGCAAGCTTCTTAAAAGCTTCTTTAGGTGAACGCGTGGATGAAGTTCAGAAAGAAGTGCAAAGCGAACTTATTAAAGTAAGCAAAAAGAAAGAAGCCGACCCAATGTTTATTCTTATTCAAACTTATTTAAGTATGGATATGAGTAGTTTATTTGGTTTCACTATGAAAAAAGATAAACAATATAGCAAAGAAACACTTGCTGTTCTTGATAATTTCGTAGATGAATTAGGCCATTCTCTAAGTGAAATACCAACTACTGACCGTAAACTTCGTATGCAATATTTCATGAGTAGTATTCCATTTGTAATGCCTGAAGCTACGTTTAAATCTTATGTTTCTGCTGGCTTTAGAAATATTTCAAAACCACAACAAACACTTCTGGCAGCCATGGCGCTCCATAGCATTTTAGAGCAAGGCGGTTACTTCACCTCAAATACCGATGAAGATCCAGGTATGGTGCCTGAAGATATCTACAAAGAGTATATGACAGAAGAAGAAATCAATGAACTTCATGGCTTTGACTCTGAAGACGTCGATTATCATGATGAAGACATAACACATCATCATCACTGCAACTGCGATGATGATTGTGATTGCGGCGATGACTGCTCTGGCAGTGATAATCACTCTGATTGTAACTGCGGTGATCACCATCACCACTAAACTTAATCAAAAGGAGCTTCCCAAAAATATTCAGGAAGCTCCTTTTATATTACTCTTTACTACTTTTCTTTTAATGTTCTAACCTGTCTTACTGCTGTCTTTGCGGAATATTTTAATGTACTTAATAGGCGTTTTACAATTTCATTAACAACGACAACTAAACTGCTACAACCTATCACCTTAATCCACATCATAAGGCTAAGCGGTGTGGCATTAAAGAACTTATTGGCATATTGTATCATTACAACTTGTAATACAGCTGTTAATGCTATAATCTTTAAGGCGAGTGTATTTTTCATAAAGTTAGGGAATATACTTGCTGTGCCAAATTCCCTACAGTTAAAGGCATTAAACAATACACTAAAAGCAAATAGACTAAATAAAATAGTCTGTGCCTCACTACCAGTACCTTCTTGTAACTCATTTGCCCCTAGAAAATTACACTTCATCTGTACTAAAAGAAGGCCTGTAATGAATAAACTATTAATTAATATTGTACGTACCATAAATGGATTAATAATATGTGCATCTCTTGGTGTTGGTTTACGTTTCATAACAGTTGCTCTAATAGGTTCAAGCCCTAAAGCCAATGCAGGTGGGCCATCCATAATAATGTTAATCCATAATAAATGGATAGTAGAAAAAGGCATCTCCTCACCTAATACTTGACTAATGATTGCAATAAGGAAAGCAATAATATTTACTGTAAGTTGAAATTGAATAAAACGCTGAAAGTTATTATAAATACCACGCCCCCACTTAACTGCTTCTACAATAGTTCCAAAGCTATCATCTGCCAAAATAATATCTGCTGCATTTTTACTAACCTCTGTTCCTGCAATTCCCATGGCGATTCCTACATCAGCCTTACTAAGTGCAGGTGCATCATTAATCCCATCTCCTGTAACAGCCACAATTTCACCATTTTTTTGCAGTGCCTGTACAATACGCATCTTCGTATCTGGCTTAGACCTAGCCACAATAGCAATCTGCCCTATTTCACGTTCTAGTGCTTCATCTGATAATGTATCAATATATGTGGCCTCTACTGCCCTTTTCCCATGGCCTACAATGCCAATTTCTTTCCCTATTGCCAGTGCTGTTTGAATATTATCGCCGGTTAACATCTTCGTTTCTACACCAGCTTCTCTTGCTACCTCTATAGCTTCTTTAACACCTTCGCGAAGTGGGTCTTTGATACCAACAAAACCATTAAAAACAAGCTGACCACGCCAATCTGTTTGATTTTCTACATTAACAGTAAGTGGTACCTTTTGATCGGCAAAAGCAAGTACACGCATAGACTGACTTTGTAAATTTCCCATGAAGCCCAATATTTCATCAATACGTTCCTTGGTTAACTTCTTAACTTTACCATCTACTCTTTCATAACTACACTGTTTTAGGATTACCTCTGGTGCACCTTTAGACAAAATATGATATTCATTATTTTCTTTTATAATCGTCAGCATATACTTATTTTGAGAATTAAACGGGATTTGCCTTACAAGTTGAACCTCTTCTCTTGCACGGCTATAATTTAGCCTTTTTCCCCACATAGAAAGAAGGGCACATTCTGTTGCACTCCCTATATACTTTTCTTCTCCCTCACTACGTTCTAAATCAGCAGTGCTGTTGACCATACAATTTGTTACAAAGCCCTTAAACTTTTCTGCCTCCGCAAGATTACGATATCCTCCTTCAAGATAAATACGTGCCACACACATTTTATTTTGCGTCAGCGTACCTGTTTTGTCACTACAGATTACACTAACACTTCCTATTGTCTCACATGCTTCTTTTTTCCTAACAAGTACATTAATTTTAGCCATCTGTTTCATCGTAATCGCTAAAGTCATATTAATCATTGTAGGCAAACCTTCTGGTACTGCTGCTACAATCAGCGCAACACATACAACAAAGGCTGTTTTGATTTCTGGGAAACTCTGCACAAGTGGTGTAAGTGAACTTAAAAATGCATGTGTACTTGTAAAGTCTAATTTTAAATGACAACCTTGAACAATCTGAACAAGCATATAAACAAAAAGCATCCCTGCAACGCCTGTTGAAATCTTAGAAATCGTTTCACTTAGCTTATCCATTTTTATTTCTAGTGGTGTATCTGCTTCTTTATCACCTAGTGCTTTCGCAATATACCCCATCTCTGTTTCATCCCCTGTAGCAGTTACAATCATCTTAGCAGAGCCACAAGCCACAAGTGTTCCTCCAAAAAGCATATTAAACTGTTTAGCAGGAATAGGGTCTTGAACAACCTCTTCTCCTTGAATATGTATAATCTCTTCTTTTACCTTGCCTACTCTTTTGCTAACATCATCAGATTCCCCTGTAAGCATATCTTCTCTCACTTTTAAATCTAGACATTCTAAAATGCGGCCATCTGCTGGTACAAGATCACCAGCTTCTAAGTATACAATATCCCCAGGCACCAACTCACTTTTATGTAATAAAGTCTTTTGACCACTACGTTGTACCTTCACCCTTACATCTTCTGTAAGTTTATTAAGTGCTTCAGCAGCTTTCTTTGAACGGCTTTCTGTTAAAATACCTATTGTACTTCCTAAAAGTACAGCTAAACAAATACCAATGGCATCATGATACTCTCCAATTAGCAAACTAATACCTGCTGCAATTAGCAAAATTATAATGAGCTGTTGTGTCAACGCATCTTTAATTTCTCCTAATAAACTTTTCTCTTTAGCTTTTGTAAAACTATTTGGGCCATAACGTTTAAGTCGCTCTTTAGCTTCTGTGTCGCTTAAACCTTGTTTAGAACTTGTATTTAATCCTTTTAAAACATCTTCTATCTCTTGGTTATAATATTTGTTCTCCATAGTATCCTCCTATTTTTCTCATGATGCCTTTGTATAAATATATACAAGCCTCTCTTAAAATATGACTAATTCAATCTGAGATTATAAAAAGGATACAAAAGGAACAGAAGTAATCTATAGTCCCTAACTGATTCATGCCCTTAACCCAAATAAAGGCGGTAGCACTTTCGCACCACCACCTTTATTTTTATCTAAGCTTCATTTAAACTTTTAAAAGCTGTTGCCATCATCAGCTTAATACGATTTAACTGATTCACATGAGAAGCACCTGGGTCATAATCTACTGCCGCAATATTAGCCAGTGGATACTTACGACGCAATTCTTTAATCATTCCTTTACCCGTCACATGATTTGGCAGACAACCAAAAGGTTGCATACAGACTACATTGTTAATGCCATCTTCTAAAAGACTTATAATTTCCCCTGTTAAAAACCATCCTTCACCCATTTGATGTCCTAGTGACATGACTTCTTCCGCCATTTTAGCTAAAGCTTCAATGCCATGAGGTGCACTAAATCGCTTACTTTCCCTTAAGCATTTACACATATATTTACGTTTATATTCTAGGAACGCTATAACAAATTGACCAACTAGCTGGTCTTTGAATGGTTTTTGAAGCACTTCATGTTTAAATTTATGATTATACTCACAGTAATTAAAGAAGTCTAATAAATCTGGCATAACTGCCTCTCCACCTTCAGCCTCTATAGTTTCTACAACCTCATTATTGCCATAAGGATGGAACTTCACTAGAATTTCACCTACTAGCCCTACACGAGGCTTCTTAATATCCCTAAGTGGTAATTCATCAAAATCCCTTACGATAGCTGCCACATTCTGTTTAAATACCTTTGCATCACCCGTGCGTACATTTTCTTTACAAGCTTGTGACCATTTCTCAAATAACCTATTTGCACTACCTGGGACTGATTCATAAGGACGCGTACGATATAAAACACGCATTAACAAATCCCCATATAATATAGTCATAATAGCTTTTTCAATAAGGCCCAATGAAACTTTAAAGCCAGGATTACTTTCAAGCCCTCCTGTATTTAATGAGATAACAGGCACGTACGCCATATCACTGTCTTTAAGAGCCTTTCTTAAAAAACTAATATAGTTAGAAGCACGACATCCGCCGCCTGTCTGTGTTATCATAAGTGCCGTATGATGTGGGTCCACACCTTTACTTTTTAAAGCTCTTAATAATTGACCAATTACAATAATAGCTGGATAGCAGGCATCATTATTTACATATTTTAATCCTTCCTCCACATCTTCTTTACATACCTTTGGTAGTACCTTCAAGTTGTAACCTGACGAATTAAAAGCCTCTTCTAAGAATCGGAAATGAATAGGCGACATCTGTGGTGCTAGAATTGTATAAGTACTGCGCATTTCTTCTGTAAAACTAATAACTGGCTGCTTTTCTTTAATAGTTTGCGTACGGTGTAACTTCTGACGTTCTTTCATAGCTGCTCTCAAAGAACGCACACGAATTTTAATCGCACCCAAGTTTGCCCCCTCATCTATTTTAATAAGTGTATATATTTTTCCTGCTTGCTCTAAAATCTCTTCTACCTGATCAGATGTAACTGCATCTAATCCACAGCCAAAGGACGTAAGTTGCATAAGCTCTATATTTGACTGCGTGCGTACAAAGTGTGCAGCACGATATAAACGATTATGATATGCCCACTGGTCTAAAACACGTATTGGTCTTTCAATTTTACCTAAATGTGCAACACTATCTTCTGTAAGAACAACAAGTCCTTCTGCTGTAATAAGCTGCGTAAGCCCATGATTAATCTCTGGATCCAAATGATAAGGTCTACCACTTACCACAATGCCCTGCAATTTATTTTTCCTTATGTACTCTAATGTTTCTTCACCTTTCTTGGCTACATCTCCTCTAAACGTCATTAAAGCCTCATATGCCGCATCTATTGCCTTTTTCATTTCACCCTTAGAAATATTAAATCCCTCTAGTGCTTTTGTCATCTGTAATAATACAGATTTAGGTGAATCTAAATTTAAGAACGGATGAATAAATTCAATATTATTTTCTCTTAGCGCTTCGATGTTATTTTTAATAACTTCAGGATAAGAGGTTACAATCGGGCAATTATAATGATTATCTGCGGTTTGATCTTCTATTTTTTCATATGGCACACATGGATAAAAGATTGTTTTTACACCTTTTTCAATAAGATCTATAATATGGCCATGTGCAAGTTTACCCGGGTAGCAAACTGACTCTGAAGGAATCGTTGCAATCCCTTTTTCGTAAATCTTTTTATTAGAACGACTAGAAAGTTCTATATGGAAGCTAAGTGTTGTGAAGAACGCATGCCAGAATGGATAATCTTCATACATATTTAATACTCTTGGAATACCTATTGTCCCTCTTTTCGCCTCGGCTTCACTTAGTATCTCTCGTTCAAAAAGTAACCCATATTTATAGTCAAACAGATTTGGTAACTTATTATGCTCACTATGATTCCCTAGCGGTTTTTCACAGCGGTTGCCATAAATAAAATGTCTACCATCACTAAGTTTATTGACTGTTAAAAGGCATCTATTTTCACACCCTTTACAGCGCATTGGTGTCTTTTCTATTTTTAATGCTATAAGTTCTGCTTTAGTCAGCATATTACTTACTTCCTCGCTACTACTTTCTTCTTTTGCAAGGAGTGCTGCACCATAAGCCCCCATAATTCCTGCTTGATCTGGCCTTATGACATCTCTTCCCAATATGAGTTCCATGGCACGCAGTACTGCTTCATTGTAGAATGTCCCCCCTTGTACAACAATATCCCCCTTAATACTTTCTGAGCTTCTTAATTTAATAACTTTGTAGAGTGCATTTTTAATTACTGAGTATGAAAGACCAGCTGAAATATCGCCAATAGACGCCCCTTCCTTTTGCGCCTCCTTAACCTTAGAGTTCATAAACACAGTACAACGGCTTCCAAGATCTACAGGCGATGGTGCGAGTAATGCTTTTTCACCAAAGCTTTTAGCTTCCATGCCTAACGAACCACTTAACATTTCAATAAATGAACCGCATCCCGATGAACATGCTTCATTCAAGATAACAGACTGTACCACACCATCTTTAATGGTAATACATTTCATATC
The DNA here is from genome assembly GCF_982396655.1 of Cellulosilyticum sp. Taxonomy (NCBI): domain Bacteria; kingdom Bacillati; phylum Bacillota; class Clostridia; order Lachnospirales; family Cellulosilyticaceae; genus Cellulosilyticum; species Cellulosilyticum sp. The sequence continues at coordinate 103,996 of NZ_CEVXFV010000004.1, forward strand.
CTGTCCACCTATATCTAAAATAAAACCTACATTTTTTGCAAATGCCTTAGCTGCTGTATAATGTGCAATTGTTTCTACTTCACCCTTATCAACCTTAAATGTATTTTTCATAAGTGCCTCACCATATCCTGTGACACAGCTTTTTTGAATAAATACACCTTTAGGTAATAAATCATATAACTCTATAAGTTTGTTAGAGACTAAAGTCAATGGATCACCTTGATTGCTACCATAATATGTATATAATAATTCCCCGTTCCTTCCTACTAAAGCAATTTTGCTTGTTGTGGAACCGGCATCAATGCCTAAGAAAGCACCACCCGTATAAGTAGCCAACTCTCCTACAGGTACTTTATGTGTATTATGTCTTTTTCTAAAAAACCTTATTTCTTCTTCACTTTTAAATAACGGTTGTAAATCATTATTTTGATGAAAATCATCTGTTGATTCACTTAGTTTTTTGCCTAAGTACTCTAGATTAATTGCTTTTTCTTTTTGTGCCAAGATTGCAGCACCTAATGCTACAAATAGTTCTGGCTTTTCTGGTACCACTACATCTTTATCCGATAGCTTTAAAGTTTCTATAAAGCGTTGGCGTAATTCAGAAAGAAAATGAAGAGGCCCGCCTAAAAAAGCAACTTTCCCCTTAATTGGCTTACCACAAGCTAAAACACTAATTGTTTGATTAACAACCGCCTGAAAAATAGACGTTGCAATATCTTCCCTTGCCACGCCTTCATTAATAAGCGGCTGCACATCTGTCTTAGCAAATACACCGCATCTTGCTGCAATAGGATATATTTGTTTATATGACTTTGCCATTTCATTAAGACCCATGGCATCTGTTTGTAAAAGTGTTGCCATCTGGTCAATAAATGCCCCCGTTCCACCTGCACAACTACTATTCATGCGTTGCTCTAAGGAACTTTCAAAATATGTAATTTTGCCGTCTTCTCCACCTAATTCTATAGCCACATCTACATCACTTATATATGTTTGTACAGCTTCAGTGCATGCAATCACTTCTTGGATAAATGTAAGACCTAAGTGAGAAGCAATTTCCATAGCTCCTGACCCTGTAATAGCAACTTTTACCTTAACATCACCTAATTCAAGAAAACTTTCTTTTAATAATCGCTCTAAGGTCGTTTTTATGTCAGAAAAATGTCGTTCATATCTTGAATAAACAATTTCCCCTTTTTCATCTAGATAAACTAGCTTTATAGTTGTAGAACCTACATCAATTCCTAAATTTAATAATTCACTCATGCCTTTACTCCTTATATGCCTGTATCCTTTATAAGTTCAACTTATAAACTCTGTAAGTGGCTTAGTTGCTCTTACAGAAACAACACCCCTATTTCATAGTGTTATATCTGGCACATCTTATTTTAAGATTAAAATATATATTATATTATACAACATTTACCTAATTAATATAAATCATTATTTTATAAAAAATTTAACTTTAATGTATCACTTAACGCAAAAATAGGCAAACCATTTGCCGGTTTACCTATTTTTACAATTTCCATATTATTATTTTATTATTAACGCCAACGCTCTAATTGTGGAAAATAAGCTTCCATCTGCTTTTTAGCTTCCTCTGCCGTTAAATCAGGGACTTCTTTTACCATAATAGGAACACAGAAAGCAATCATTTCTTCCATAGACATATCACTTGTAAATGTCCCATCTTTAAAGCAATACTTACAATACTTTTCATTCAAGCTACCATCCTTATTTGTACCGCATACATCTTTTTCTAGTGGCATCCCACAACTTTGACAATATTTCTCCATATCTATCCCTCCAATTTTTATTCATAAATCATTTCCCTATGATTTATAATGATTATATCTCTGTAAACTTGACAACACTCTGTCATATTTTATAATAATTGGCTAACATTTTTTCAAGTCGTGCTTTAAATTCTCTTCGAGTGTGCATAGGTGCTAAAACTTCTAACCCTGGTCCAAAAGATAATAGATAACTATAGAGCCAGTCATCCTCTGGATAATAAAGTGTCACCTTAAAATCCCCATTGTCTAACTTTTCAATTTGTTCTTCAGTAAATTCTTCATAAATTCTGTAAGCAAGCTCCTCCTGTAACAAGCAAATAATAGGTATCTTGCCTTCCTCTAGCGTCTGTACATTTTCTGCTTCTTTTAAGCACACTTCAACTTCCTTATCAAAACGATTTCCTGTGACTTCTATTTTCCTAATTCTCCCTAGCTTAAAGAAACGCACGGCTTCTTTCATATAACAATATGCTTTTAAATACCAATTCCTATGCTTAAAGCAAAGTTGCAAAGGTGCTATTAACCGTTTTGACTTCTCTCCCTTTGCATTATAATAGGTAATTTCTATAATTTGTCTTTTTAATATTGCCTCTTTAATCTGTAAAAAGTATTCATTCGAGTTCTTCCCCCACTCTGAAAAATCTACATTTAACCAGCTCTTTGTTTGTGTGCCAAAAAACAGACTCATCCGCCTTAATATTTCTTCACTTTCTGGCGCTATCTTTAATGTCTCCAAGGCCCCTAAAAGTGCTTCTTGTTCTTCTTTTGAAAGTACTGATTTATCTAATACAAAATGTGCCATTAAGGAAATCCCCCCACCTTTCCCTTGCTGCATATAAATAGGAATTCCCGCTTCACAAAGTGTCTCAATATCTCTATAAATCGTTCTTGTAGAGACCTCAAAATGTTCTGCCAAGTCTTTAGCCGTAACATTATCCTTCTGCATCAGCATATAGACAATCTCAAATAAACGATTAATCTTCATCTTACACCTCAATCCATAAGTTTTATAATACCCAATGAACTTGTTCTAAAATAAACTACCTAATTTGCTTATATTATGTAAAAAGCTGCAACTCATAGTTCTTACATCTATAAGTCACAGCTTTTTGTCTTAGGTTACTTTATACATTTATTATCTATAGAATAGATTACTTGCTTAAGTGTGCAATACGTTCTATAACACTTGCAAGCATCGTTTCATATTTTTCTTTTTTAGCTTTTTCTTCTTCAAGAAGCTTAGCTGGTGCTTTTGCAACGAAACCTTCGTTAGCAAGTTTTTTGTTAACACGTTCTACTTCACCTTCAAGTTTAGTTTTTTCTTTACCTAAACGTTCAAGTTCTTTTTCAACGTCTACAAGTTCTGCAAATGGAATGTATACTGTTGCATTTGGAATTACTACTGATACAGCATCACTATCAATGCCTGTGTGATCCTTTTGAATCACTACTTCTGAAGCATAACCTAGTACAGCAAAGAATACTTTACCATTTTCAAATGTTTGTGCTACTTTTTCGTCTTCTGTTACAACAAACACTTTAGCTTTTCTTGAAGGTGGTACATTCATTTCACTACGTAAGTTACGGATATTACGTACAGCTTCTTTAATTAAGCTGATTTCTTCTTCCTCTGCTTTGAAGTTCCACTCTTCTTTGAATGTTGGCCAAGATGAAAGCATGATTGTTTCTTCTTGATCCTGAAGGCCAAGGAAGATTTCTTCTGTAATGAATGGCATGTATGGATGAAGCATTTTAAGGATGTTTGTCATAACTGTTTTAAGTGTCCATAATGCTGCTGCTCTTGTACTGTCTTCTTTATTGTAAAGACGTGGTTTAACCATTTCAATGTACCAGTCACAGAATTCTTCCCATGCAAAGTCATAAAGTTTTTGAACAGCAATACCAAGTTCGTATTTGTCCATATTATCTGTTACATCTTTAGCAAGTGTATTAACCTTAGAAATAATCCATTTATCTGCTGGTGTAAGATTTTTCATATCTACTGTAAGGTTAATATCTTCACCTTCGAAGTTCATCATAATGAAACGTGTTGCATTCCATAATTTGTTACCGAAGTTACGATTAGCTTCTACTCTCTCATAGTAAAAACGCATATCATTACCAGGTGCATTACCTGTTACAAGTGTCAGTCTAAGTGCATCTGCACCGTATTTCTCAATAACTTCAAGTGGATCTACACCATTTCCAAGAGATTTACTCATTTTACGTCCATCTGCTGCACGTACTAAACCATGGAATAATACATCTTTAAATGGTACTTCGCCCATTTGCTCAATACCTGAGAATACCATACGGATTACCCAGAAGAATAAAATATCGTATCCTGTTACAAGAACGCTTGTTGGATAGAAGTGTTTAAGTTCTTCTGTGTTTTCTGGCCAGCCAAGTGTTGAGAAAGGCCATAATGCAGAACTAAACCATGTATCTAATGTATCTTCATCTTGAACAAATTTGCTACCGTTACATTTTGGACATGTGTGTGGCATTTCTCTCGAAATAACAATTTCACCACAGTCTTCACAGTAGTAAGCTGGAATTCTATGTCCCCACCATAATTGACGAGAAATACACCAGTCACGAATGTTTTCAAGCCAGTGGTAGTAAGTTTTTTCAAGACGTTTTGGCACTAAGTTGATTTCGCCATTTTTAACAGCTTCAATCGCAGGTTTTGCCATTTCTTCCATTTTTACAAACCATTGTGCTTTAATCATTGGCTCAATAACAGCTTTACAACGATCATGTGTCCCTACATTATGTGAATGCGGTTCTACTTTTACAAGGAAACCAGCCTCGTCAAGATCAGCTACAAGCGCTTTTCTTGCTTCATAACGATCCATACCTGAGTATTTACCACAAAGCTCATTCATAGTTCCATCATCATTCATAACACAGATTTCTGGTAAGTTATGACGTTTTCCAACTTCAAAGTCATTAGGGTCATGTGCTGGTGTAATTTTAACAACACCTGTTCCAAATTCTTTGTCTACATAGCTATCAGCTACAACTGGAATCTCACGGTCAATAAGAGGGATACGTACCATTTTACCAATAAGGTGTGCATAGCGTTCATCTTCTGGATTAACAGCAATTGCAGTATCCCCAATCATTGTCTCTGGACGAGTTGTTGCAAGCTGTACGAACTCATCTGAACCAACTACTGGGTAACGAAGATGCCAGAAGTGTCCTTCTTTTTCTTCATGTTCTACTTCAGCATCTGAAATAGATGTCTGACAAACTGGACACCAGTTGATAATTCTTGAACCTCTATAAATGTATCCTTTTTCATAAAGACGAATAAACACTTCTTGAACAGCTTCTGAGCAGCCTTCGTCCATTGTAAAACGCTCTCTATCCCAGTCACAAGATGAACCAAGCTTTTTAAGCTGCTCTACAATACGGCCACCATATTGTTCTTTCCAGTCCCATACGTGTTCAAGGAATTTTTCTCTTCCTAATTCTTCTTTTGTAAGACCTTCAGCAGCAATTTTCTCAACCACCTTAACTTCTGTTGCAATACTTGCATGGTCTGTTCCTGGAATCCAAAGTGCATTATAACCTTGCATACGTTTGTAACGTGTTAAGATATCTTGAAGTGTATTATCAAGTGCATGCCCCATGTGGAGTTGACCTGTAATATTTGGTGGTGGCATAACGATTGTAAATGGTTTTTTATCTTTTTCTACTTCAGCATGGAAATAACCTTTTTCCATCCAGTTTTTATAAAGTCTTTCTTCTACTTGACTAGGGTCATAAACCTTTTCTAATTCTTTCACTGAAATTTCCTCCTTATTTTCGAATGTAATACTTGTCTTTTAGAGCTTTAAGTATTATATCTTATATCTAGAGTCTCTTAACGTCCTATCATTAAGAAAATAATACCTAAGGCTGCCACTACAAAACCTGAAATTCTAACGGCAATCACTGCACCGCTTATAAGCATTCCAAATTCTTCTTTGTCCTTCTCTTCTAACTTGGTTTTCGCCATGACAATACGTTTTGCAAAAAAGAAAACCATAAGTCCAATGGCAAAAAGCACAAAACCTATCATACTCATGACTCATACCTCCAAAACAAAAAAGAGCCATGCGTCCTTATATTCATATAAGGACGACATAGCTCGCGGTACCACCTTAATTCTCTGCAGATTTAATAATCTTACAAAGCACTCTAATGCTGTAACGGGCTTACCCGCTATTTCCTACTTAATTTCAAAAATAGTGCTCCAAAGCTACCTTCTAATAGACCTTTCGTAAGAAGACTCTCAGCGTATCATCTTCTCTCTCTAAACGGGGTTCTATTATACTCCTCTTTATCATTGCATCTTTTCATTCGATTACTAATATTTTATGCACCTTTTTGTGCTTTGTCAAGCATCTCCTTTTCTCGATAATTTTTTATCTTTTGTGTAACGCTTTCTCTTAAAGCTTCATCTTCTTGCATAGCAAGAATCTCTTGCCAGAGTTCTGCTTCATAGGTTTTTAAACATTCTAGCTGTTCCTTAGTCTTCTCATACTCTGTTTTTACTGCCTTTAAGGCATTTACCTTCTTAGGATTCAATGCCCATTCTGTAAGGTTTTCTATATAATCTACATTAATATCATGTTCTTTTAAAAGAACAAGCATTTTTTCTTCTATTTCTGAAAGTGTTTCATTCATCTGTAAATAAACTCTTTCATTATTTTTATTTTTTACATAACGGGTATAGTACATTTCTAATTTTGCTGCACTATCTACACCTAACTTATGATATTGAAATTCTAAATAACGCATCTGATGGAAGTAACGAATCTTAGCTTTATTTAAATACTTTACAGCTTTTTTCTGTAAAATACTATTACGTGATAAAGCCTTTTCAATACGTTCCTTCGCATAAAGAATACCTACAAAAAATAATATAAATAAAATACTTGCCCCTGTTAAATAAGCCCATACAGCTTCTCTTAATATTTGCATCATAGCAAAGACTACAAGTAATCCAGTGCTAATCAGCAAAATAAGTGCCACACTAAAACCTTTTAAGAAATTATAACCACTAAGGAGTGCTTCTCTTTCTTCTAAAAGTTCTTCCCTTTCTTCTTTTAAATAATACATATTATTTTCAGTTTCTCTTTTATGTTTTTCTGCTTGCTGCATTTCTTTAATAATTTCTGGTATTTCGTCTTCATATGGTACAAGACGCATAAGTGCTGCATTTTGATGAATCAATCGTCCTTTTAAATTTTGCTTTTTTTCTTCTATGGATTTTGCACGTCCTGCAAGTAAATTAAGTTGCCCAATTGTTTCTTTATCTAGCTTCTCAAACTTTTTAGTTTCCTCTTCCTTAACCTCTAGTGCAACAAGATATTCTGTAACCCTCTTTTTCTTTATACTTACTGACTCTAGTTCACCAAATACTTCTTCTACCGTCTTCTCATCCATTGCTACTGGTTTTAATCCAATTTTATTTGTGAGTGTACCCCATAAGGCCTTTAATGCTTTCACGTTATCCCCCTCTACTCTTTTGTACATAGCAATCATTTTATATATTTATAGATTTTTTCTCTATATTAACTTTTATATTATCATATTTGCTTACCACATAACAGTATTTCATCCTATGTAAATAAGAAATAGCACTATATATGGCTTCAAAACAAAAGAACCCCGAAGGGTCCTTTTATTTATATATAATAACTATTGAATGACATCACCAATTGTTACTTTTTCATCTTCTGTTTGCATGTACTGTGCCATATCATCATTCATTTGTGCTTCTACATCTTTTAATGTAAGACCGATTTTTTTAGTTTCTTTATCGATATTTACAATTTTAGCTTTAACAACTTGACCAATTTCAAGTGCTTCTTCTGCTTTGTTGATACGTTTTTCTGAGATTTGTGAAATGTGGATAAGACCTTCTACATGTTCACTAATTTTAGCAAATGCACCAAAGCTTGCAAAACGTGTGATTGTTACTTCAAGTACTTGATCTTTTTCCAAGTTAGCTGTTTCAAGAATCCATGGATCTACTGTAATATCTTTAAGACTTAATGCAATTTTACCTGTAGCTGCATCAATAGATGAAATGAGTACATCAATTTTGTCGCCTTCTTTAACAACATCTGAAGGATGTTTAATACGTGTCCAAGAAAGTTCATTGTTGTGTACAAGTCCTTCTACACCACCTAGGTCTACGAAAGCACCATATGGCATTAATTTTGTAACAGTTCCTGTTACTTTTTCACCTGGAACAAGTGTCGCAAGTTTTGCTGCTTTATCTGCTTTAGCTTTATCTGCTGAAAGTCTTTTTCCTGATAAAACAAGTTTTTTAGCTTTTGGATCAAATTCAATAATTTCTACTTCTACATCTTTACCTACATATGCGCTCAAATCCTCTACATATGTATGAGAAATTTGAGAACCAGGAATAAATCCACGAAGTCCTTTAAATGGTGCTACTACGCCACCTTTTACAACTTCTTTTACATGTACTGTAAATGTTTCTTTGTTTTCGAACATTTTTTGTACTTCGTTAAGTGTTTCTTGAACTTCTGCTCTTCTTTTAGAAACGATAACTTCTTCATCATCAACTTTTACTACTACAACATTAAATTGATCGCCTTCTTTAACTGCTGCTTTATCTACTTCTTCAAATGACATTTCTTCCCAAGGAATAAATCCATCTTTTTGCGAACCGATATTTACGCTTACGCCTTTTTCTTGAACAAGAATAACTGTTGCCTCAAGCACTTGTCCTCTATATATACGCGCCATTGATTTATCTACTTCTGCCATTAAGTCTGCCATGGTGAGATTGTTTTCTTCCATTTTAGTACTCCTCCTTCGTTATCTTACATATACCTTCTTATTATACACACTTATGGGTGAAAAATATAGTATATTTAAAAGTTTTATGTATTAAATTCATTTTTATTCTTCCAAAGACAATCATATATTTGTACATATTTTGAACTTTTATCATTTCTAAAATGCTATATTTTTTATTTTTTAAACAAACTTAATATTTAGAAATATATTTTTTAAATTGTAAAATAATAGTTTTGTAGATATAATAGGCACACTTGAGTTTTTATTTAAATAACTTAGACTTTAAATGAAATGAGGTTTTTTTATGACTAAGCGTGATAGTTTTGGTTCAAAACTAGGAATCGTTGCAGCTGCTGCCGGCTCAGCGATTGGTTTAGGAAACATTTGGAAGTTTCCGTACATGGCAGGCAAACATGGTGGAGGTGCCTTTATTCTCATTTATCTCGTAGCCATTTTACTTATGGGCTTCCCTCTTGTTTATGCAGAATTTGCAATGGGCCGTAAAGCAAAAACTAACGCCGTAGATACCTTTTCAGTTGTAACAGGCAAAAAAGCTTGGGGTGTTGTTGGTATCATTGGCACATTAACAGTGTTCCTCGTTGCTACATTTTATATGATGATTACTGGATGGGTAATTTTTTACTTTTTTCAATCTTTAAATGGTAACTTATATGCTGTAGCTGAAGGCATCGATACTGTAACTCACTTTGATACTGTTTTTGCAAATATGGCTTCTTCAATGTGGACGCCATTTATTTTTGCACTTATTGCTATTTGTATTACTGGGCTTATTAACTCTATGGGTATTCAAAAAGGTGTTGAAAAGTACTCAAAAATTATGATGCCAATTCTATTTGTACTTTTTGTGGTTCTTATCCTCTACTCAATCACCCTTCCTGGCTTTAAAGATGCTGTCATTTTCTTATTTAAGCCAGACTTTAGCGAAATTACACCTACAGTTATTATTAGTGCCATTGGTCAAGCATTCTTCTCTTTAAGCCTCGGCATGGGTGCACTTATTACATATGGGAGCTATGTTTCAGATAGTCAAGACCTACGCGGCATTGCACTTCAAGTTTCCATTGCCGATACAATTATTGCCTTATTCTCTGGGCTTTTAATTTTCCCTGCTGTATTTACTTACAATTTAGCACCAACGGCTGGCCCTTCGCTTGTATTTAAATCATTACCTCAAGTATTTTTACAAATGCCTGGGGGACGCATTTTTAGTATATTATTCTTCTTACTTATTGTTGTAGCTGCCATTACTTCTATGGTATCTATGCTTGAAATTATGATTACTTTCGTAGATGAAAAAACAAATTTCTCACGTAGGGTGTCTACATGGCTTGTAGTGGTAGCTGTATCACTAGGTGGCTTTATGAACATTGCTGGTGAAGGTCCACTCTCTTTCATTCGCATTGCAGGCAAAAGTATCTTTGATAGCTTAGACTACTTAACAAACAATATTACTATTCCACTTGTTGCTGTATTTACAGCTATCGTAGCTACTTGGATTTGGAAAACAAGCAACCTTAATGCTGAACTTGAAAAAGGCGGAAAAAAAACAGGTGCACTCGGGAACTTCTTCAACTTCCTTCTTAAATGGATTATTCCACCTGTTATTCTTATCTTAATGATTTCTCTTCTTTTAGGCATACAAGCCTAACGCTAAAACATAGCTCACCCAATCACCATTGTGTTATCAATCTAGGGTAAAAAGAGCTACTGCGAAACTATTTGACTAGTTTCACAGTAGCTCCTTTGTATTTTCAAAATAACTTATTAACTTTTCTTTTCCCCTTACAAAAGCTAGACACTATTTCACAGCATCTCTTTATCTTGAGATCGGTCTAAATATATAGCCTAAACCACAGCCACATATACCGCCCACAATATGGGCCAATTGTGACACACTATCATTAACAGTCATGCCACTTATAATTTCATTTCCTAAGTAAATAACACCTACCAATATAAGTGTTAAAGGAATTGTTCCTTCTGTACTATTAGCAAATGAACTTAATAAAATAAACATAAAGGCTACGCCACTTGCACCAAGCAATGCACTCGAGAAAAATATCACATTAATGAGTCCTGTTATTAATGCTGTTAAAGTAATCATTACAAGAAGTTTACGACTTCCGTATTTTTCTTCTAGCATAGGTCCCACTAAAAGAATAACTGTAAAATTCCCTACAAAATGTTCTAAATTAGCGTGCCCCAATATATGTGTAAAGAGCCTTAAATAAAAGAGGGGGTTAGCAAGTGAACTGCGGTATACCATAAAAAATGTTTCTGTGCTCCGATTATTTGTTATATAACCTAATACTAATACGGCAAAAGATATTAGCGTAAAAGTTAATATAACTGGTGCATTGTATCTTATTCTTTTTAACACCTTGCCAAATTCTACCTTTCTTTAAAAATTTATTTTGCTTTTTCCCAATGCATTACTGTACCTATTGTTTCTACTAGTTGTGCTGTCATTTTTTGATGTGTTTTTTCACTTGGATGCCAATCTGCACCTATACCATCTTTTTCTTCTTGCATTTCAAATGGCATAGCTATAATTTTACTATCTTTTTGTTCAAGGCTAAAACGTGCAACTTGTTTATTGATTTCCGGCAGGAGTTCTTGCCCCATAACCCCTAATGTACAGATAATCATTGCCTGTGGATTATTCTCTCTTATAACCTTTAAAAATTCGTAGTATTTTTCTCCAAAGGCATCTATAAGTTGCTTATTTTCTCCTGTATAACTTTTATCATTTGTTCCTAAGTTCACAACAATACAATCTGGCTTAAATTTATTAAAATCCCACTTTTCATAAACCTTATGCTGCAACGTATTTTCAAGCCCTCTATCTGTATAAGGATAAAGCATTGGCATAACCCATTCATTATTAAGTTCTCCGTTATCTGTCCATGAAGAAATAATACCTATACCACTCCATGAAATCAAATGAAAGTCTGCATCAAAATAACGTGCTGTCCTAGCTGCATAAGCTTTCCAGGGGTCTTCTTGATGCGTTGTAAATGTATCTTTATTCCATATACCTTCAATACCATAACCACATGTAATAGAGTCCCCTATAAACTCTATTTTGTGTGCCTTAGCTTGTATCTCTAGTGGCACGATTTCACCTACTATATCAAATTCTTTAACTGCTACTTTACTAAATGCTGCTTCTGATAATTTCATCAACTTAATATGTACTTTTTGTGATGTGCTGCTTTCATAAAGTATATAGTCCTTCTCAGTTTCTTCTAATATAAATCGTTTAGAAGGTTCCTCTTCATAGTTAATGAAAACAGCCATTCTAGCCTGAAACATTTTTTCTCCTTGATTCCCATCTGTCCATAACCTCACACTTACCTTCTGACTTATACAGTCAAATTCTAATGAGGTACAAGAATAGTTTAAATACACCACTTCATCATGGGTGTAAATCCTACCTGATGCTTTAATATTTACATTGGTCCCCTTTACTTTCATCTCTCTACTCCTTTTAACTAAGTAACTAAAGCTTATAGATCTGCAATCTATACACACTCTAATCTTAATATATCACAAAATATTTTAATTTTTAATATTTTATAATTAATTCAACCTTTATTTTCTTATCTTTCAAAAATAAGGTGATACTGCCACTTGGCAGCATCACCTTAAACACTTAAAAGTATCTTATTACCTTCTTTTTATTTATTGATTTTTAATGCGTTCTGCGAGTTCATTTAAATATTCCCAACGTTCCATTTGCATCATCAGCTCTTCTTCTATTTTTTCCTTTTCAGCTGTAAGTTCTTGAAGCTTTCCGAAGTTTGTAGCATGTGTGACCATATCATTTTCAATACTTTGAAGCTTTTCTTCTAAGGCTTCAATAATTCCATCAATTTGCTCATATTCTCTTTGCTCTTTGAATGAGAATTTTAATTTAGGGCTACCAATGCTTACCTTTTCTTTTTTAGGTGCTGCTGCCTTTTCTTTCCTTACCACAACTTCTTCAGCTTCTTGTATTTTACGTGCATAGTAATCTGAATAGTTGCCTGGTGTATAAATAATCTTGCCTTCACCCTCATATGCAAATATTTTATCTGCAATGCGATCTAAGAAATAACGGTCATGAGATACTGCAATAACAGGACCATTAAAATTATCAATATACTCCTCTAATATTTGAAGTGTGTAAATATCAAGGTCATTTGTCGGCTCATCCAGTAAAAGTACATTAATATCATCCATTAGTACACTTAAAAGATAAAGTCTTCTTCTCTCCCCTCCTGAAAGCTTCTCAATTGGTGAGTATTGTAAAATAGGTGGGAATAAGAAACGTTCTAACATCTTACTTGCAGATACCATTGTTCCATCTGCAGCTTTAATATACTCTGCCTTTTCCTTAATATAATCAATAACACGAAGCTTTGTGTTCATATCTTTACTTTCTTGTGTATAGTAACCAATTTTAACGGTGTCACCAATAGCTACACTTCCTGTGTCAGGTGCAAATTTTTCAGCAATAAGGTTTAGTAGTGTAGATTTCCCCATTCCATTATTTCCTACTATCCCTATACGATCGCCTCTTACAACTGTATAAGTAAAGTCACTTATAACGCACTTGCCATCGAAGCTTTTACTAACATCTTTCAGTTCAATAATCTTCTTACCAAGTCGACTACTACCAAGACCAATCTCCATTGTTTGCTTATTATTGCTACTCATGCGGTCTTCTAATTCATAAAAACGTTCCTGTCTTGCTTTTTGTTTTGTACGTCTGGCTTCTACACCCTTACGCATCCATTCAAGTTCTTGCTTATAAAGACTTGCATCCTTTTCTCTCTGGCGCTCTTCAATTTGTTCACGAAGCATTTTTTGTTCTAGAAAGGCTTCATAGTTACCTTCATATTTATAAAGCTTACCTTGATCAATCTCTACAATACAATTTGTAACACGCTCTAAAAAGTATCGGTCATGGGTTACCATAGCTAAGGCACATTTTTTATTTTTAAGCATATTTTCTAAATAATCAATTGTATCATTATCTAAATGGTTCGTTGGCTCATCTAATATGAGTAAATTACATGGACGAATAAGTGCACCTGCTAAGGCAATCTTCTTACGTTGTCCCCCTGAAAGATTTGCTACCTTCTGTTCAAAATCATTAATTCCAAGCTGTGTTAAAATAGCCTTTGCTTCACTTTCAAGTTGCCACGCACCTTGGGCATCCATTTGTCCACTTAAATCCATAAGCTGCTTCTGAAGCTTTTCATTCATAGGATCTTTTTCCAACTGTTGCGTAGCTTTTTCATATTCACGCAATACCTTCATAATAGGTGAAGTACCTTTAAAAACCTGCTCAAGCACAGTAGAATTTTCATCAAAATATGGATTTTGTGGTAAATACTCTATCACAAGTTCATTTGAAGTGATGACTTCACCTTGATCTGGTACTTCTAAGCCTGCCATGATTTTAAGAAGACTACTTTTTCCCGTCCCATTTACACCAATAATTCCTATTTTTTCACTACTATCAATACTTAAGGCAATATCATCAAAGATGACTTTTTCACCATATATTTTTTTAATATCACTTACAGACAATAAAATCATATTTCTTCCTCTTTCTATTATCTTTTTTGTCTTTCATTTAAACGCATAAACGATGTCGCATACGAGCTTTTTTCTCTCCTAAGTACACAATACGTATAGATTGCAAATAAAAAGGCACTAATTGTTCCACAAATGATGTCTTCCATTGTGTCTTTAAGGCTACCGAGCTGCGTAAAGGTACCAAGTAATTGGTCAGCTGAATACTCACAAATTTCCCACATAGCGGCACACATCACCGAAAAGGTGAATACAAAAAGTGCAATAACAATGTATCTTTTAGCCTTAAACAGTGTATAATCTGAATCTAAGCTCATTAGTACAACAAGCCCTATATAACCTAACAGAAAGCCTGATGTAAAATGAAGCAAAATATCCCACCAAAAAAACACATCATAAAACCTCAAATAAGTTCCTAGCCATTGACAGCAAAATACAAAAATGACATAACACATGCAGGCATTATTAGGAATTTTAAGTTTGCTAAGCCAGGTATACACCTCCGGCAAAAATGTCAAAAGCAAGCTCCCTATTAGTGCAAGTCCTTGTCCCCACTGTCCTATAAATAATAAAAAAACAGCATTTAAAATAAAAATAAGTCTACATATCCCAATAATTATTTTACTAACTTTCATTGTGCTACTCCTTTATATCCTTAGAGTTATGGTAAAATGCTTACGGCATTCTTACTTATTTTATGTATTCATGTTATTTTTAATCACATGCTTAAATAACTTATCTTATGTCTTAAACTTCTTCTATCTCACTCATCAAATGAAGTACCATATTTTCGCAGCATGCACCTGTCTCAGGACATATATGTGGTGCTTCTACCTCTTCTTCTGGTGAAAAACTTACCCAATACGCTGGCACAATATGTACATAACCACATATTTCACATTTGTAAAAATAATTTTCCATAGTAATGCCTCCTTAAAGTTTTAATGCTCTTCAATTATTATAGCATAAATCTCTCCATTTTCGCTTATACTATGAATGCATCTTAATAAGAGATGCACTGGCACCCAACACACCCTGTCATACTTCCATCATTTTTAAGATTTTGAACCCCAATCGTTCTATTTTAAAAGATTCTTTGAAATCTTTTATGCTGCAACTAGAACGATCCTTAGCCTTATCCCACTAATAATGCTTTTTAGCTTATTAGTATAAGACTTAGACTCACGTCTATCTTCTTTAAAAAAAGGAGTTCTTACGAAATTATCTTCGTAAGAGCTCCTTTTTGTACATTAAATCCACAGTTATTCTCATATCAAAAAGATGTGGCAAAACAGCTCAGCTATTTGCCACATTCTCTTAATTATTTACTTTTTTTGAAAGCTAAAAACTCATCGTAAGTACCGATACGATCAATTGTTCCATCTTCTGTAATTTCAATAATACGATTTGCAATTGTTTGCATGAATTGGTGGTCATGTGAAGTAAAGAGTACATTACCCTTGAATTCAATAAGACCATCATTTACTGCTGTAATAGACTCAAGGTCTAAGTGGTTAGTTGGTTGGTCTAACATAACAACGTTAGAACCAGAAAGCATCATACGAGAAAGCATACATCTTACTTTTTCTCCCCCTGATAATACTTTTGCTGGTTTAAGTGAATCTTCACCTGCAAAGAGCATACGTCCAAGGAAACCACGAAGATAGCTTTCTGTTTGATCTTCTGAGTATTGACGAAGCCAGTCAATAAGGTTTAATTCACAGCCTTCGAAAAACTCTGTATTATCTTTAGGGAAGTAAGATTGAGAAGTTGTTACACCCCATTTGAAGCTTCCTTCATCTGGCTCCATCTCACCTGCTAAGATTTTGAATAATGTTGTCTGTGCAATCTCATTCTCACCAATGAAAGCTATCTTATCATCTTTATTGACACGGAAACTTACATTGTTAAGTACTTTTACACCATCAATAGTTTTAGAAAGACCTTCTACTGTAAGAATTTCATTACCTACTTCACGATCTGGTGTGAAACGTACGAATGGATATTTTCTTGAAGAAGCTGGCATTTCATCAAGTGTTAATTTGTCTAACAACTTACGACGAGAAGTCGCTTGTTTCGCTTTAGATTTGTTAGCAGAGAAACGTTGAATGAAGTTTTGAAGTTCTTTAATTTGATCTTCTTTCTTCTTGTTTTGTGCTTTCATTAAATGTTGCATCATTTGACTTGATTCATACCAGAAGTCGTAGTTTCCTACGTACATTTTAATTTGACCGAAGTCGATATCTACTGTATGTGTACATACTGTATTTAAGAAGTGGCGGTCGTGAGATACTACGATAACAGTACCAGGGAAATCTAATAAGAAATCTTCAAGCCATTCTACTGAGTCAATATCTAAGTGGTTAGTAGGCTCATCGAGAAGAAGAATTCCTGGTTGACCAAATAAAGCTTGTGCAAGGAGAACTTTAACCTTTTCCCCACCTTGAAGCTCTTTCATTTGTAAGTAGTGTAAATCTGTACCAATTCCAAGTCCTTGTAAAAGTTGTGATGCTTCTGAATCAGCTTCCCAACCATTCATCTCTGCGAACTCACCTTCAAGTTCAGCTGCTCTTTCACCATCTGCATCAGAAAAATCTTCTTTTGCATAAAGTGCATCTTTTTCTTGCATAATCTCAAAGAGTCTTGCATTTCCACGGATAACTGTTTCAAGTACTTGACACTCATCATATTGATAGTGGTCTTGTTTAAGAACAGACATACGAATGTTTTTTGGAATTGCAATTTCACCTGTTGTGCTATCCAGCTCACCAGATAAGATTTTTAAGAAAGTAGATTTACCAGCACCATTTGCACCAATTACACCATAACAGTTACCTGGTGTAAATTTAAGATTAACATCTTTAAATAGCGTTCTTCCTGCAAATTGCAGGCTCATATTATTTACTGTAATCATCTATTTTATCATCCTTTATCTATAGATTTCATGACTTAAGTTTATAGTAAACTTAAATATGACATTTTTTTCTTTGAAATCTACCCTTGGGGTGATTTACTTCAACATTTTGTATTATAACATACTTTATGAAACATTGACCATATAAAATGTGGAAATTTTACACCAAGGTATTTAACTTATCACTTAATGTTTTGAGGCTATCTTCAATTTGTATAATATGAATCCCCATTCCTTTTGCCCGGTCCAAGGTACTACTCTTAATAGGTGGCATTGTTGTAACAAGTATTTTAATACTTTCTGGTCCCCCTAACCTCGTTGCATACACTTCTAACTCATTTAAAGTCTGGTAATCATATTTATCTGTATCTTTACATGAAATACAAATCAAATGATTATTTAATGTAGCCACCACATCCAGCTCATTGTGCACATGTTTTTCTGTTGTATGCCAGGCAAACTTAAATCCTGTATGCACATCTCTAATACCGGGAATGCTTTTCATATAGTAATAGGTTACATGTTCTAGCCATGCACCACTACTTAAATAATGCTCTATCTCTTTATTTTGTGCATAAACTCGAGTACTTACTTTATATTCTTCAAATCTTCTAATCCATTTTATCTCTTTTAAGTATTCTAGATAATGTCTTAAGGCAATTTGATGCTCTCTTTCAAGATCTAACCTACCTATTTCAAAGTAAAATTCCTTTTCATAAGGCGCACTAAAATGTAAGGTAGTGGGCTTAAACAGATGCTTGATTTTCGAAAATATATCCTCATAATGCTCAAGCAAAAAGTGAAGCATTGCCTCATACAACGGCGTTTCATACTTACTTTTCTCATCTTGTAAGACAAGGCCTCCACCTAATGCTAAGTAATCTTTTACCTCTAGCGAACCAATTACCTTTGATAAGATTTGTACTTCTAACTGATCCTGTCTAAAAACATATAAGCGATTTTGCCGGATATCAGGATATAACATAGTAACTTTATATTTGTTTTTTAAATTTGTCATAAGTAAAGCCTCTAACGGTGAGGTTCCTGCCAAGTTAACAGCCGCTTCTTCTTTTAAATAAGGCAAGAGCTGTTCTGTAAGCTCTAAAGGCTCTTCTTGCTCATAAAATACCACCTGCGTTTCAACTTGTATACGCTCTGATTTCATATAATTCAAGACTTGTTGCAACTTACTTTGAGGCGTTAGCTTTTCACTTGATACTAGAACAACCTGTTTTGGAGCTAAAATCTTCGTTAGCAGTGCCATTTCGTCATTAAAATTCTCAATAAAATGAATGAGTATGTGCCATTTCGTCATGATGCCATCTTCTCTCCTAATAATTACGACTACTTATGTCCTTATTCTATATAAAAAAGTAGCTAAATATACCTTTTGGTCTTTAGCTATTTAAAACTTGTCTTATAGTTGATATTCCTCTAATGCATCTTTTAAATGGTTTGTCACCTGTGTTAAGTTTTTCCGGCTTCTCCTACTCTAGCAGCTTCAATTGAGGCATTAAGTGCTAAAAGATTTGTTTGTCTTGTAATGCCAGTAATCATTGTAATAATAGACTGAATTCCTTCTGACTGCCTATTCAAAAGACTTTTTACATTTTTTCCCATGATTCGTGTAATAATTATTTACAATTTTTTGGTATGTTTTAAGTTTGTCCTCATAAAATATATTATAAAATTATTTACATTCTTTTCTTTTTAGTTTCATAGTGATAAAATATATCAAAAAATCAATTTGTATTTTTTAAGGAGGTTTATTGTGTCTATACTTACTTCTTTCGTTAACTATATGATTTATCTTATTGAGAAACTAGGTTACATAGGTATTTTCCTTGTTATAGGACTTGAATATGCTTGCTTTCCTATTCCCAGTGAAGTTGTACTTCCCTTTGTAGGAATGAGTATTCCTCAAACTTCACTTTCTTTTTTACCTAGTTTTTTAGTAAGTATTCTAGCTGGTCTGTCTGGTTCTCTTATTTGCTATGCTATTGGCTTTTATGGTGGCGAACCGCTACTAGCACGTCTTTCTAAACGTTCTACTGGTCTACAAACTGCTTTGGATAAATTTAATACTTGGTTTGCTTCCTATGGGCGTTGGGCCGTATTATTTACCCGCGTTGTTCCTCTTACACGTACTTACATTTCGCTTTTTGCTGGTGTTAGCCGTATGTCTATTGTTGAATTTCTGCTTTACTCTGCGACAGGTATTGCCCTCTGGAATCTTGTGCTTATGTCACTGGGATTTTATGTTGGTAATAATTGGACACTTATTGAAAGTCTTTTAAATACTTACAGTAATATTGTGCTCACCCTCGTTGCTATTGTTCTCATTGGCTTTATTTTATTAAAGCTTCAAAAGAAACAAGCTAAGTAAATCCTCTCCTTGTACTTTATTTTTTTGAATACTATAATAAAATTAAGTGTATAATTTAAAATACTCAGCTTACATCTCAAAATACATTAGATTGTAAATAGTGTATTTCATATACACAAGAGGAGGATTATAAAATGGAAAAAAAATTAGCACTGCTTGTAGAAGGTGGCGGTATGCGTAGTGCCTTCACTGCAGGTGTTTTTAAAGCATTTAATGAGCACCAGCTAAAATTCCCTTATATTATTGGTGTATCTGCAGGTGCTAACCTTACCAGTGACTATCTCTCAAATCAGTGCGATCGCAATGAACGACTTTATACAAAGTGGGTTACAGACAAACACTTTATCCACTTTACTAACTTACTAAAAGAAGGGGCTTACTTTGCTATGGATTTTCTTTTTCATGACTTACCCTATGAACTTGACCCCTTTGATTTTGATACTTTTTATGCCTCTGATACTTGTTTTAAAGCAGGTGTAACACATTGTCGTACAGGTAAAACATTTTATATGCATCCAAAAGATGCACGTACCAAAGATGAAACGCTGCTCATGCTTCGTGCCTCAAGCAGTATTCCCTGTTTATCAAGACCTGTTTTAATTCGTGGTCAGTATTATTTAGATGGTGCCTCTGTTAATGGTATTCCTATTGACAAATCCATAGAAGATGGCAATACACATCACATTTTTATTTCTACACGTAATCGTGGCTATCGTAAAGCTTACTCTAAAAGTATGCATCTATTAGCACAGCGTACACTCAGCAGCTACCCTGAACTGGTCCATCAAATGGCACATCGACATATTCATTATAATGCTTCTTTAGAACAACTCGAAACATTAGAAAAAGAGGGGCATGCCTTTATTATCAGCCCTCCTAATCCACTTCAGCTTGATCGTTTTGAAAAAAATGCTGATAAGCTCAAATTGCTTTTTGACGATGGTTATGAAGAAGGTTTATCTCGCATGCCTGATTTACTTGATTTCATGCGCTAATTACTTATCAAGCTATAAAAGGGTGTATATAAAATATCAGCGTTTAAGATAATAAGCTGATATTTTATATACACCCTTTTACTTTTAAAACATAAACTATTTAATTAAATCGGCAAACTCTGCATTTACTAATTTTTCTAGTGCACAAGGTGCCATTGTTACTTGGAATCCTACTTTACCCGCACTAAACGTCATTTTCTCTAATGCCTTGGCACTTACATGAATTGTTGTTTTAAAAAGCTTTTTCATACCGATGGGACTACATCCACCATGAATATATCCTGTGGTCTTTAAAAGATCCTTCTGATGTAGCATCTCTATACTTTTTTCACCCACAACTTTACTTGCCTTTTTTAAATCTAGTTCTTCATCTACCGGAATTACAAATACATAATTTGTCTTGCTATGTCCGACGGCTACAAGCGTTTTAAAAACCTGCTCCTTAGATTTACCAATCTTCTTAGCAACTGAATTACCATCTATCTTTCCATCCATCACTTCATATGAAGTTACCTCATAAGGCACCTTTGCTTTATCTAATAAACGCATGACATTTGTTTTAACATTTGCCATCAAAAAACCTCCCTTAAAGGCCTAAGAAGGACTGGTTAAACGTTCTAACTCTTCAAGATACGCAAGAGCTTCTCCTTTTGTATTTCCACACATTTGAGGCTCTGGCATTAAATCTCCACACACTTTAGGTCTTCTTGGATCTAAGAAAATCTTACAGCGATTATTTTCATCTAATTGAACACAGCGCTCCCCTGCTTTTTTCCCATTTGGCATACCTGGTATTGGAGAGCTAATAGATGGTGCAATACAACAAGCTCCACAAAAATCACGACATTCCATATTACTAGTCTCCTTTACTTTAACTCTTTTTCTTCTTAAGCATTTTATCCATTTATTTGCATACCCTAAATCTGAGTTCTTGGGTAATATTTATATTGTTTATTGTAGCATATTGCATCTCTAAATTAAATAGTAATATAATGAGAATAAATTTGATATTAAAGGAGTTTTTTTATGCGTTATATGATTATCTCTGACATTCATGGTTCTACACTTTTCTTAGAAAAAGTACTCAAAAAATTTCACGAGGAATCTTACGATTACCTTATTATCTTAGGTGATATCCTTTATCATGGTCCTCGTAATCCAATTCCTGAAGGCCACAATCCAAAAGGCGTTGTGGAGCTTCTCAATCCATTAGCCGATAAAATTATTGCCTGTCGTGGTAACTGTGAGGCTGAAGTCGACCAAATGCTTCTAGAATTCCCTTGTCTTAGCGATTATAGCTTAGCTTTTGATGAAGGCGTACGTCTCTTTGCTACACATGGTCACTTATATACAGCAAGTAACTTCCCTAAATCAGGAGGTAAAGAAATTTTCTTATACGGTCATACACACCTTTGGGAACTAAAAAAAGAAGACAATATCCTAGTGTGTAATCCAGGTTCTATTACACTTCCAAAAGAAAGTCGTCCACACACTTATGCAACTTTTGAAAATGGTGAAATGGCGATCTTTACAATTGAAGGTGACAAATTAGCCAGCTTATCTATTAACTAGTGAAATAAGCTCTTAATTATTAGTCAAAAAATTATATATTTTTCATCCTTTTTATGGTATTATAATGGTATAAACACTTTAGATTGTTTTAGTTATTTTACATTTTCTACAAATCATGATAGTATCATATGCATAACAATTTTTATTTAAAGGAGCTTACTTAAAATGGATAAAGGTAAAGTATTAGCCATCGTAGATGGTAGAGAAATTACAGAAGCAGATTTCATGGAACTCGTACAAAGCATTGGTCAAAATGCTATGCAATTCCAATCTCCACAAGGGCAAAAACAACTTGTTGATGAACTTGTAACACAAGAGTTACTTTACTCTGAAGCAAAAGAACTTAAACTTGATGAAGAAGAAGAGTTTGTACAAGCTTTAGAACATATGAAATCTACATTACTTAAACAATACGCTATGCGTAACCTTTTAAACAATGTCACTGTAACACCAGAAGAAGTTAAAACTTACTTCATGGCACACAGAGATGCTTTCAAAAAACCTGAATCAGCTAAAGCTAGCCATATCTTAGTTGACTCAGAAGAAAAAGCTAATGAAGTGCTTGCAGAAATCAAAGGTGGTCTTGACTTCGCTGAAGCAGCTAAAAAATACTCTAGTTGTCCATCTTCTTCACAAGGCGGAAACCTTGGTGAATTCACTAGAGGCCGTATGGTACCAGAATTCGAAACAGCTACATTTGCAATGCACGTTGGTGAAATCTCTGAACCAGTTAAAACACAATTTGGTTACCACATCATCAAATTAGATGATCTTACTCCAGAAGAGCCATCTAAACTTGAAGATATTGAAAACCAAGTAACAGACCAATGCCTCAATGCAAAACGTCAAGAAATCTACCTTGCAAAAAGAGAAGAACTTTCTAAAAAATATACAATCGAAATGAAATAAAAATGAGGTGGTAGCATAAAAGTGCTACCGCCTTTTTTAAGTTTATGGTAAGGCGGTAGCACTTTCATTCAATTTTAGAAGTTCCTTTGGCTGAAGTACAGCTTAATTGCTTATTTCACGTACTAGTAAGCTACATATTCTTCACTTATTTTGGGTTGTCCAATATAAGCTTAACAAGCTCTTCTGGCTTTTCTGCAAGGTGATGTGCACCGGCATTTAGAAGTTCTTCTTTTGTTCTAAATCCCCAGAGGACACCTATTGAAGTAACACCTGCATTTTTTGCTGTCAGCATATCAATATCTGAGTCTCCCATATAAATACAGGCTTCCTTTTGCACATCAAATTTCTTAATCAAGTCATAAATGCCTATTGGATTAGGTTTAGTAGGTACACCCTCTCTTTGTCCCATTACAAATGCTATTTGATCTTTAAATTGGCGTTTTATAAGCTCTGTAGCATAAACTTGTGCTTTATTTGTAAGTACTGCACATTGAATGCCCTTTGCATTTAATATAGTAAGCGCTTCTTGAATGCCTTCATAAGGCTTTGTATAGTCTTCACTATGTGCACCGTAATATTCATCAAAAACAGCTTTTACCTTTAAAACAGTCGCTTCATCTTTAGCCCCTTCTGGAAGTGCACGCTCTACCAACTTATAAATCCCACTTCCTACAAAATACTTGTATGCTGCCACATCATGTGTTTCATACCCAAAACTTTTTAAAGCATAGTTACAGGCATTGCTTAAATCTTCTATTGTGTCTAACAAAGTGCCATCTAAATCAAATATCGCTAATTGATACATAAATCCCCCTCCTTACAACCTTTTATCTTTAACTTATCGCTATACGCTTGTACCCTTTTATACACCTCTACCTAATTCAGGATTGGGTATATATACAGGTACTTCTTTTGTAATGTGTAATGTATTTTCTGTAACCTTGCATTCATATGCTAATATTGTAACACCTTTTTGACTTGCTTCATATAGCACCTTTGCAAACTTAGGGTCACGTGCTACATGAGGCGTAAAATAACGAATATTTTCCATTTGAATCACGAACAGTATATAGGCTTTATAACCTTCTTCTACAGCCTTAATTAACTCTTCTACATGCTTAGTACCTCGTTCCGTCTTGGCATCAGGGAATTTTACATAATCTTCCTCTTCTAGTGTTGCCCCCTTAATCTCCATATAGGCCTCTTCATTTTGGGACTGCATATAAAAATCAAAGCGTGAGTTCCCATAGGTCTTCTCACGCTTAATATTGATAAGTGGCATCTCCATATTAGGTAACTTTATGCTACCTGCTTTAAGTGCTTCTTCTACCACTGTATTCGGTGCTTGAGAGTCAATATTTACAAGTCTATCACCCTTTTGTACTGTAATTAATGAGTACTTTGTCTTACGTTTTGGATTATCATGGACTTGTAAATAAACCTTAACACCTGGTACTAATAACTCCTTGCAGCGCCCTGTATTCTTCACATGAACTTTTTCAAGAGACCCCTCTACCTCACAATAGGCAATAAAACGATTAGGTCTTTCTTTAAAAATTGCTTCTTTTACTTCTCCATAATACATGGCATTTCTTCTTTCTTTACGGATTTCTTCTATTTTTCATAAACTGAGCGATCAAGTACACCAATGTATGGTAAATTTCTATAACGTTCTGCATAATCGATTCCATAGCCTACAATAAATTCATCTGGTACTTCAAATCCCACATAGTCTACATCTACATGCTCCTTGCGTCTTGATGGTTTATCTAGAAGTGTACAAATTTTAACACTTTCAGGATTTCTTGAAAGTAAGTTTTCTTTTAAATAATGAAGTGTTAAACCACTATCTATGATATCTTCTATAATAAGTAAATGTGTATCCTCCACACTTGTATCTAAATCTTTAATAATACGTACAACCCCTGAAGATTCTGTAGCACTACCATAACTTGAAACAACCATAAAATCCATTTGTAATGGTAAGTCAATATGTCTTACTAAGTCACTTGTAAAAATATTAGAACCTTTTAAGATTCCAATTACCATAAGCTTTTTACCTGCATAATCTTTTGTAATCTGTGCACCAAGTTCCGCTACACGTTTTTCTAATGCTTCTTGTGAATATAAAACTTTTGCAATGTCTTGTCTCATGTTAATCTCCTCGCTTCATACTTCGAACTTTTTCTACATTATACCACAAAATGTTCGACATGCAAACATCATCGCTTCTAGTTTTATACTTTATACTATAATTTATGAAAAATAAGATTGCTTTCTATAAATATTGTACTAAATAATCGTACTGTTATTCATAATGGCACGATTATTTAGTACTTAGTTATATCAAATGCTATTTACCTTCTACACCACTATAGTTTTGAATAATAGCCTCTGCCACTTCAATACCATCTACTGCGGCCGATGTAATTCCACCTGCATAGCCCGCGCCTTCACCTGCTGGATAAAGTCCTTCAATATTACTCATATAAGCCGCATTACGTGGCATACGTACTGGTGATGAACTTCGTGTTTCAAAGCCCGTAAATACAGCTTCTGGATGAGCAAAAGCCTTCATTTTTTTACCAAAAGCTTCCATCCCTTCACAAATCGCTTCTGCTATAAAATCAGGAAGTGCTTCTCGCATATTCACAAATTTCACACCTGGCTTATAGCTTGGTTTTACAACACCAAGTTTTGTTGTTGGCACATTATTTAAGAAATCACCCACTAACTGCACTGGGGCTTTATAATCCGAACCACCAAGTTCAAAAGCCAGCTTCTCAAGCTTTCTTTGAATAATTACGCCTGCAAGTGGATGCTCACTTGGATAATCCTTTGGTCCTACGTTTACTAAAATAGCGCTATTGGCATTTGCTGCATCACGTGCATGTTCACTCATCCCATTTGTTACAAGCATGCCTTCTTCAGAAGCTGAAGCAATTACATAGCCTCCAGGGCACATACAGAAACTATAAACTGTACGTCCATTCTCACAGTGGTGTACTAATTTATATTCTGCTGCACCTAATTTTTCATGATCTTTAAATTGACCATACTGTGCTTCATTTACCCAATCTTGTAAATGTTCCACGCGCATCCCCATAGAAAATGGCTTTTGCTCCATATGCACGTTGGCATTATAAAGCATCTCAAATGTATCACGTGCACTATGACCAATGGCTACAATACAGTTTTCTGTATCAATACGCTCATTACCATTGACTTCTACGCCACACACCTTACCATCTTCAATAAAGATATTGGTAACTTGACTATTGAAGCGATAAGTCCCACCAAGTTCAATAATAGTTTTACGAATGTTTTTGACAACATCTCTTAAAATATCTGTCCCTACATGTGGTTTATTTTTATATAAAATATTCTCTGGCGCACCTGCAATTACAAATTCTTCTAATACCTTATGACAACGTTTGTTTTTAATTTGCGTTGTCAGCTTCCCATCTGAGAAAGTGCCTGCTCCCCCTTCACCAAATTGAACATTTGATTTAGGATCAAGTACGCCTTCTTTCCAAAAACGCTCAATATCTTTAACTCGCTCATCAACACTACTTCCACGTTCTAATAAAATTGGGCAAAATCCTTGTTGTGCTAGCATTAAAGCAGCAAATAAACCGCTGGGTCCACTGCCTACTACAACAGGTGGATTTTTCATTATTTTATCCCCTTTAGGTGGACATACATATTTATTGCTTGCATGTTTTAAATTTGGAAACTTCGCTAAAAGCTTCTCATCTTTAGTTGTTTCTACATCTACTGTATATACTAATTTAATATCATCTTTTTTTCTTGCGTCCACAGCTTCTTTAAAAATCATATAACTTAAAATATCGGCTGTTTTTATTTTTAACTTCTTAGCAATTTTCACTGGAAGTACTGTAATGTCTTCATTTAAATCTAGTTTAATATCTTGTACTCTGATCATAATTTTTCCTCTCTTTATTTGCTACTACTAAGTCCTGCTAAATATCCAGTTGCCCATGCCCATTGCAAATTATAACCACCGCAATCTCCATCTACATCAAGCACTTCGCCAGTAATGTAGAGGTTAGGTGCTTTAAGAGATGCCATCGTGCTAAGGTCAACCTCATCTATATTAATGCCGCCTGCTGTCACCTGAGCATATTTGTAACCTCTTGTCCCTTCTGTTTCAAATGGAAAACCTTTTAAAACTTTTGCTAAGCGTTCTACTTCTTCAAATTCTAAGGTGTCACATGTTCTATGAATACCGCTTATTTCAGCACACTTTAAAACAGGTACAATGACGCGTTTGTGTAAAAAGCCCATAAGCAATAATTCGATTGTGCGATTTGGTTTTGCCCCAATACGCTCATAAATCATCGCTACTACTTCATCATAACTTTGTTCTGGCACTAAGTCTAGTGTTACCATAGCTTTTTTCTTTTCTAAATGTGCTCTTGAAATATTACGACTAATTTGGAAAATAGCTGGTCCTGATAGCCCATCTTCTGTAAATAAGACTTCACCATATTCCTGACGTTCACATTTTCCCGCTACATAAGCACTTGCAATAGCCTTTACTTTCGTTCCCTTCATCATCTTACAATAAGGTGATGACGATAGCGCATGTACTAAAATCGGGTAGGTTGGTGTCATAGTATGTCCTAACTTCTTTAGTAACTCATAACCTAACCCATCACATCCAAGGGCTGTATTTGCAAGTCCACCTGTAGCTACTATTATATTCTCCGCTTCATAGCATCCACCATCTTCTGCAAGAACTTGCCATATTCCCTTCTTATGTTTAAGACTAACTACCTTGACTTCTGTTAAAATATCTACAGCTAACTCCTCAAGTTCCATACGAAGTACATCTAAGATACTATTGGCCTGTTCAGAACGTGGATATACCTTTGTCCCCTCAACCAGCGGTTCGATCCCTAATTCTTTAAAAAACACCTCTGTCTTTTCATAATCAAACTGTGCAATTGGCCCAAATATTTCTTTTTGGCTTCTACTATAATAGTTTGCTGGTTTTAAGTTTGTATTACTCACATTACATCGTCCATTGCCTGTGACTAATATTTTCTTGCCTATACGATTTAATCTTTCTAGTATGCACACACTTTTTCCTGCTCTTGCTGCTGTAATAGCTGCCATCATCCCTGAAGCGCCACCACCTATAATAATAATCTCTTTCATTGTTCATCCTTTCCTAAACAGACAATAAGGCCACCTATTGGTAGCCCTAGTCTTATTTATTTGCTTCTACATATGCTTCTAATATTTTATCTAATTCATTAGGATTTCGAAGTAGTGCTTCTCGCTTATCTTCTGGAACCTTAATTTTACCTTGTACCAACATACTATACGTTTCTGCTGAGCATCTATCTGCAGCTGAAATACCTAAATCAACAAAACTTTCTGTATTACCACCTTCTATAATACATATAGAGCCTTCACTATTGATTCCTAAGGTATACGTTGCCCCATCATTACCTTCAAAGCTCTTAACCTCTTTTTGTAATGTTACTTCTTTTTCATTAAACTTAAGTACCTCATAGCCTCCGAAGCGTTTTCTAATATTTTGTTCATCCATGCCTAAAAGTGTAGTTGCTGGAATAATCACCTTCTCTACTACCTTGTGACTTTCATCTACAGTCTGTACTGTAATCTTTGTATAAATCTCGATGCGAGGCACCTCTTCTTTTACTTCCACTAAAGTATTAGTACTTTGTTCATTCTTTGTTACTGCTGTACCTGCCTCGGGTTTTGGCATTTGTAAACTAATAATCAAGTACGCTCCTATGAAAAAAAGAAGAAATGCAACGACACCAATTAGTAAACTTAAGTAATATTGTTTTCTCTTTAACATTGCATTCCACATCCTTTGTATAATTTAAACTTATTGAGATTATGTGTAAAATCTCAATTTTTATACACTGAATGTGAAATTTTTTAGAATTTTTTATAAATTTATTTTTTATCTAGTAAACGAATAATTTTACTTCCCCCTGGAAGCATCATTAAATCTGACTTTGTAATTGTTTTCGTTACAATACCAACTAGGAAATAAATAATAGCAGCTACCGGCATGATAATAATAATTGCCAGTTTATCACTTAAACCTATCATTGTAATTCCTATATATATCGGATATGAAATAGCTCCCATAAGTGCTGCACTAATTGCAGGTCTTACAATGAGCTTATTCCAGTTAAGCTTCATTTTTAATGCCTTACATAAATATACAATATTTAAGACTGCATAAATGAGGTAACAGATTGTTGTGCTATGAATAAAACCAAAAATATTTAATGCTGGTATCTGTAAGAAGATTATGTTAATAATCACCTTAATACCACAAGCGATAATTGCATTAATTGTAGGAATACGTTGCATTGTCATCCCTTGTAGTATACCTGCACTAAGCTGAGCAAGTGCAATCACTAAAATCCCAATTGCACCTTGCATTAAAACTTCCGAACCTGCTGTATCACCATGCAGTAATAAGAAAATTGGTTTGGCATATAAGATAAAACCAACTGCACAAGGCGTTGCTAAAAGCATTCCAACTTTTAAAATAAGCTTTGTCTTTTTGCGAATTTCCTTAAAATCACCTACAGAAGATGCTGCGGCAATAGCTGGCACCGCCGCAAGTCCAAGCTGCATAACAAGGCTAGCTGGAATATTCATAAAGGTACCATATTGATAACTCATTTGGCCACTTAGCTCACTAACAACTTGCTGTGTTTCCATCATCGCAGCCCCGGCAACAGGTACAAGTGACAATGCATTTTGACTTCGAAGTATATCTACTGCTTTGGGTAAGTATTTAGAAATCATTGATTGATCAATAAAAGTCATAATTGAAAAAATAGATGTACTAATAATAACAGGAATCATCATTCCTAAAATTTGCTTTAAGATTATTCCTGTTGATTCATAAGTATACTCTACACTTTGTGCAATATCTTTCTTAATGCTTGGACGTTTTTTCTTATACATAAGCATGAGCACGATAAAACCTGCAATTGCTCCTGCTCCTGTTCCAAGTGCACTACCTGTTGCACCATATACTAATGAAGTTTTAACCAGTATAGATGCTAATAGTACGCTAAAAATAACATTAACAATTTGTTCGATAACTTGTGAAATAGCCGTTGGTGCCATCTCTTCATTACCTTGAAAATATCCTCTCATAACAGCTAAAGTAGTCGCAATCATAACCGTTGGTGCCAGTGCACGAATCGGTAAGACTACACCTGGTTGTGATGGGAAGAAGTTTGTTTGAATCCACTCTGCTCCAAACCACATCCCCAGTGCTAAAATAAATGCACCAGCTAAACAGTATATCAATGCGATGTGAAAAACACGCTGTGCTTCCCGGTGCGCTCCTGCAGCCTTACGCTCAGCAATGAGCTTTGATAAAGCTCCTGGAATAGCGATTGCCGTTAGTGTTAAAATCATGGCATACACAGTATACGCAACACCATAAAGAGAGTTACCATCATCTCCTAAAATGTTACGAATCGGAATACGATAAAGCATCCCAATAATACGACTTACAAGTACACCAATACTTAAAATCATTGCGCCTTTCATAAGACCCTGTTTGTTATTTGTACTTTCCATATCATTCCTCTATTTTTCTATCATATTATATTTACACTAAAAGATATTTTATCATATTTTCCTAGCTAGTACACCCTTTTTACCAACTTATTTTCACATTCTACCTTGCCTCACCTCTCTCTATTGTACACAAAAATATAGGCGTAGTTCTCACATACCTATCCGCCCTACGCCCGTTTTTCTCTTCCCCTTCTTCACTTTCACACTTTGCACTTCACCCTTTACGTGCCTAACGTTTCTCTCCTTTTGGAAATTCTGGTAGCAAGTATGCAATTGGCTCTCTCTTTAAAATCATCTCATAACGTGTGCCAATTTCCGGATACTGCTTATTGAATATTACAAACTTTTCAATGGTTTTAAGACTCTCATAAGATAAGTACTGCTGCATGGCTTCTTTTTCAGTTTCTTTATTTTGCTCAATATGCAAGATATCTAAAAATTCATCGATAAGCTTATTTCTAGCAATCAAATATTCTGCAACCTGCTTACCTTGTTCTGTGAGACGAAGGGGCTGATAAGCAGAGTAGGTAATATATTTCTGATAATGGAGACGCTGCAACGCTTGCACAGCTTTTTGCAATGATTGATTCATTTCCCTTGCAATCTCAGTACTCTTTAATTCTTTATCTACTTGCACCTTTTCATAAATGCACAGTAAATACTTTTCTAGACTGGCGGACAACATGCGCATTTCCCCTTTTAAAATGGTTATAATAAATATATGCCAGTTTTACCCAATCCATGAGTATAATTTACATTTTCATCATTTATCAATTGACACACCTCGCGTTGCATATTAAAATTGTGAAGAGGTTATCTTAACATAAAGGAGGTGAAATAATGTCCAACATCGTACTTATTAGTGACAGCGCTTGTGATTTACCAGAAGCTCTTGTTTCTCAATATAACGTGGAGATTATTCCCTATTACGTTTCTTTTGATCAAGAAACATATTATCGTGAAATTACAGAGTTGCCACTCGCAGACTTTTATAAAAGGCTAAGATCAGAAAAGATTTTCCCTAAAACATCACTGCCTTCAATCAATGATTATATGGAACGTTTTACACCACACGTAGAAGCTGGAAAAAGCATCATTTGCGTTTGCTTATCTAGCCACTTTAGCGGTTCTTATAATGCCGCTGTTAACGCACGCGAACTTATTTTAGAAAATTATCCTAATGCAAAAATCGAAATTATAAATTCTTTAAATGCTACTGCTGGTGAAGGTTCACTCGTTCTAGAAATTGCTCGTATGATTGAAGCAGGTCTTGACTTTGATAAAATTTTAGAAGTATCCTATAAACTTCGCGAGCATGCACGAATCTTCTTCTTCGTAGAAACACTTGAATATTTAGAGCATGGTGGTCGTATTGGTAAAGCTTCTGCCCTTCTTGGTACAATGCTTAATGTCAAACCAATTATCTATCTTCAAGATGGCTTACTTTTCCCAGGTGGTAAAGTACGTGGTACAAAAAAGGCTTTTGCTAAAGTTGTAGAACTTACTAAAGAATACGTTGGTTCAAATCCTCAGGATTATAACTATATGATTGCTCAAGCTGACAATATAGAGTATGCTAAAGTAATGCATGATCTTGCAGAATCTGAACTTGGTATTACAATTCAAGCAGACTACAGCTTCATTGGTACAACAATTGGTGTAAATACAGGACCAGACGTTGTAGGAATCTGTGTTATTCCAAAATATGAAACTTATATTTAAAAAGAACTACTTATTGTTGTTTTTAGATTTATAGGATTATTCATTACGTATTTTATATAGATTAAAGAGGTGATCATCATTTATGACCACCTCTTTTATTTTATCTTATTGCTATACTATGTACCTTTCTCGTTTTAATCATTTTTAATTCCCTTAATTTCAATATTAGGTATTTTGAAACCATAATAAACTGCTAAAAACCCTAATATTTCTGTAGCAGTAAACGGTGGAAACAACTTCACACCTGTATGATTAAAAGTTATGCCATCTAAGGCAAGTGCCACTTGTGCAAGAATCAGTACAATATACTGAACACGAAGCTGTACATTCTTATAGCGCACAAACCCGATGATACATAATATAATTATGATTGTAACAAAACTTCCTTGTACAATGCTTAAATATAGCGGAAATGGTTTTATAAGTTCTAGCTGATAGCCATAACTGCTACCTTGTACAATCTGTGTTGGCTGTCTTACAATTAAATAAATATAAAACAAAATCCAAGGTAAAAAACATAGTACATAATAAGGATATTTTATCTTCTGTCTATACATTGGTGTAATATACCATACTACAGAAGCTGTAGGTATTGTAAGTCCTATACTTGTAGCGAAATAAAAATACCTTAATTTCATCAAGGCTTCTAGTTCCAAATGGTCACCATAGGCTATAAGGGTACCATATCTCAAAATAGAAAATAAAAACAAAATCGTACATATCTTTTTTAAGATAGGGTATCTATTATTGGATATAGCACTTACATTTAAAAACAGTACATAAATAGCTAAAAGACAAAGTGAGATTAACAAAAAATAGCCAGCTCCCATATGCTTCCCTCCATAAAAATAGTCTTATTTTATTTTATGGATAAGCTCTATCTTTTAGAACAAATTATAAAAACAGGTGCTAGAAATCAGCTTCTAACACCTGTTTTTATATCTACTCTACACGTTTTTTATTTAATTCATTGAGGTAACTTACTGCTTGAAGAACAGCCACATTACCTTCTCCTACAGCCTTTGCCACTTGATATGGTTTACCTGTGCAATCTCCTGCTGCAAATACACCTGGGAGATTCGTCTCCATGAAACGATTCACCTTAACAGCCTTTCCATCTAATTCAAGACTTTGTAAAAGCTTAGTCGTAGGAATACTTTCTTTAATAATAAATACCCCACTTACATCATGGCTACTTTCTTCAAGTTCAATACCACCTACAATTTGCTCGCCATAAATACGTTTTGGTTTGCTACGCACAACCTCAATCTTTTCATGAAGATGTTCTATTTCTTTATAAAGTGGCACATAATATACCTTGTCACAGATTTCTGCTAAATAGTTAGCATCTTCTTCTGCATGGGCAGAATCACCTATCACAAGTACTTCTTTTTCACGGTAAAGAGGCCCATCACATGTTGCACAATAACTTACCCCTTTTCCTAGAAATTCATTTTCTCCTTCAAGCACATTACTTTTTGAAAGCCCATTTGCTAAAATAACTGTACGTGCCTCAATAAATTCATTTTCTACATTAAGCATATAATACTCTCCCATTGGGAAAATCTCTATAACTTTTGATTCCTGAATTTCTACCCCCAATTCTTTTGCATGATTTGTAAATTGTTCCATCATTTCATGACCATTTACACCTAACATACCAATATAATTATCAATACGTTCTGCTTTATAAATAAAACTTGTAGAAGGTGGATTTCCAAAAACCTTTACCTTCTTATTACGAATAACGCCTGAAATTGCTGCTGAAAGGCCTGCTGGTCCTGCACCAATAATAGCTATATCTAACATATTAAACCTCCTAGTACTTACTTCGTTGTCTTTTGCTCTTAATAACCATTTGTATCATAATAGAATATTTTTCCTAGTATATTATATTACATTTTACAACTAAAGTGTAAAAAAAGTAATTCTACACCTTTTTTACACTTTAGTTGCAAAGTATTTGACCACTAACAAATTAAAAGGAGATATTACGAAAACTACTTCGTAACATCTCCTCTATACTCTAATCGTCTAAGGCTTATTAAGATAATATTCCCTTACATAACTCACACGCTGTCTTTGTAGCTGCTACACCACCCATCGCTGTTTCTCTAAGCTCCATTGGCATGCTACATCCTACCTTATACATAGCCTCTACCGTTTCATCAAAAGGAATAATATGTGCAAGACCACTTAATGCCATTTCCGCACTAACAAGTGCATTAGAAACACCCATCGCATTTCGTTTTTGACAAGGTGCTTCTACAAGCCCTGCAATAGGATCGCAAACTAAGCCTAATATATTACTCAGCGCCGTTGCGGCTGCATCTAATGAAGCTCTTGGACTTCCTCCCATAAGCTCACATGCCGCTGATGCTGCCATAGCAGATGCCGAACCTATTTCAGCCTGACAACCGCCTTCTGCACCTGATACTGTTGCATTTCGTGTAATGACATAGCCTACTGCACCTGCATTAAATAATGCCATGAGCATTTCCTCTTCACTATAATTAAACTCTTCTTGAAGGGCAATGAGTACACCTGGAATAACTCCTGAAGAACCTGCTGTCGGCGCTGCTACAATAAGTCCCATGGAACTATTTACTTCTAGTGTCCCTACAGCATAACTAATCGCCTTAGTCATCATGTGGCCGCAAGCTGTTTTGCCCGTACCGCTACGTGCATAAATTCGCTTACTTTCTCCACCCAAAAGTCCTCCCATTGATTTAAGGTCTTCTGTAAGTGCACGTTTTACTGCATGCTTCATAATTTCATAAGAATGTCGCATCTTTGCAAGTGCTTCTTCTTTAGTAGTCTTAAAAAGCTGAACTTCTCTCTCTAACATAATCTCAGAAATTTTTTTATTTTCTTTTTCGCATAATGTAAGCAGTTCATCACCATCTATAAAATTCATCATGTCTATTACTCCTATAAGCTAATCATCTTTGCATATTTTATGGCTGTATTTTCTTCAATGCGCTTTAGCACATCTTCACAAATCATCTCATCTGCCTCAATAATGGTAGAGGCTAGTTTCCCTTTATCTTCACGATAAGCACGAAGATAAGCAATATTGATATTATATTCACTCAGACATTTTGTAATATAGGCCATAACACCTGGCATATCTTCATGTACAATGAATAAGGTATAATACTCTCCCGAAAAGAAGACTTCCATACCATTTACTTTATCAATACTAATACTGCCACCGCCTATAGATGAACCCATAATACTCAGACGATTGCCCTTTTTATCCTCCATGATGATTTCCACCGTATTAGGGTGCTTATAATGATGATCCTCCGTTATAATAAACTCATAATTAAGCCCAGTCTCCTTAGCAATCTGAAAAGCTTCTTTAATGCGTTCATCTTCTTGGTCCATGCCCAATATACCGGCAAGTAGCGCCCTATCAGTACCATGTCCTCGATAAGTTTTTGCAAAAGAACCAAAAAGTACAAAGGTTACTTTACAAATTTCACTAGGCCCTAGCTTCTTAGCAACTCTAGCAATTTTTAATGCACCTGCCGTATGTGAGCTAGAAGGCCCTATCATATTGGGTCCTATAATTTCAAATACACTTAATTCTTTCATATTCTGTTAACCTCTTGCTGTCTAATGATTTCTTAAGTGATATTATGCCCATTATGTATCAACTCAACACATCCTTTTATCTTTTTATCATTTCTCAATAAGCACCAACTATATCTAATGCTTTTATTTTTTCTTTCATCTCTAACATTTTATAACGACTAATAGAGAGCTTCTCTCCATTTTCCATTATAAGTGTAATACCACCTATACTCTTGATATAACAAATATTTACTATACATGCTCGATGGATGCTTACAAATTCAGGCTCCTTTAAAATATCCTCTAAATCTTTAAAACGTACAATCTTTGTTTTAAAAACACCATTAATCGTGTGTAAATAAACATGTCTGTCACTATAAGAAAAATACATAATTTCTTTTGCACTGACACTTACACGTCCTACTGTTGTACGAAAACTATAAGTACTATTTTCATCGCTAAAATTTAACATTTCCATCACCCCAATAATATTTTATAAAGCTTTAAAATGAATTACAATATGCGATTATGCGCTTATTTTTTACTTACCCTCTTAAAAGATAAAAAAAAAATGATTTCGTGTAATATTTTGACTCAATCCATGAAATTCTTGCTATTTTATCCTATTTCTCTTCTTAAATATGCTACAATGTTAAGGATACTATTTTAACTTTTTTCACTTAAAAGGAGGTTTTCATATGGAAAATCAAAAACATTTTTACATGAAGCTTGCTGAAAATGTTATTGCCCAAATGGCTAAACGTAATATTGAAGGCTATTATGTGAATACAAAAGAAGAAGCAACAATGAAGGCTCTCTCCTTCCTTAAAGAAGGTATGACAATTACTTGGGGTGGTTCAATGACCCTTAGCCAAATTGGTTTACTAGATGCTCTTGAAAAAAAAGGCTGTTACAATTTATTAGACCGTAGTAAAGTTTCATCAAATGAAATACCTGAAATATACCGCCAAGCTTTTTCGGCTGATACATATCTTATGAGTAGCAATGCCATTACACATTCAGGTGAATTAGTGAATATTGATGGTACAGGTAATCGCGTTGCCGCACTTATTTATGGCCCTAAACAAGTTATTATTATTGCAGGTATGAATAAAATAGTAACAGATGAAGCTGCTGCTCTTGATCGCATTCATAATGTTACTGCACCAATTAATGCCATTAGACTTAATAAAAAGACCCCTTGTGCACTAACTGGTAAATGTCATAATTGCCTTTCTCCTGATTGTATCTGTATGCAAACAGTTGTCACAAGAAATAGCCGTGACAAAGGCCGCATAAAAGTTATCTTAGTTGGAGAATCTTTAGGCTATTAATAATCTGACTATTTTTTTATTTTAAAAATAGGTAGGTAAATGTTGACAAAATATACGGCACATGATATCCTATAAAAGCGTTCAATAGTAATAAACAGAACGCTTTGCTCTCGTGGCTCAGTAGGTAGAGCGTCGCCTTGGTAAGGCGGAGGTCGGCGGTTCAAGTCCGCTCGGGAGCTTACAAAAGACTTACGCTTAGCATAAGTCTTTTTTTGTTTATAAGTAATTGTGAATTTCTCTCCATTTTACGGACTGTACTTTATACATAATCATTATTCTTCTCTCCTTTTTTCTTAGTTCAATTTAAGTTGCCCTGACATCTGTTTTTTCTCTGTTTCTACTAGAGCTACATACTTCTTCAAAGTGTTTCTACTTATGTTATGCTTCTGCATTAAATCAACTTATTTGATACTTCTATTACTTAAATACTTTTCAATGTCAGCTTTTAATTCATCATTCATTTTATCTAATTGACCAGGCTTTCTACTACTCTATATATCAATATATTTTAACGAATATTTAGCTTTATTGATTTCAAAATAAAAAAGGTATTATAGCAGTTCCCCTGTACAATACCTCTTATCCTTATGCTTCTATTATAATTGGAAATAAGTTTTCTTCTTCAATGTTAGTTTCTTTAACAAAGAGTAGGTTATCCCCTATCTCTTCTACAATTTTGCCAATGCCTTTATACTCTATTTTATTATTTAATTTCACCTTATTAAATTTATAAAGTGCTTTAAATCCTGCAACGATTTCATCTAAAGCAACATCTTGTTCCTTTATAATATCTATCATTTCTAACTCATCTTCGTTCAAGCGTGCAATAATATATGTATCATTTTGTTCAAAGTAATATAAATTACCTTCTTCCTTTGTCATATAATCAAAGCATCTTCTTGCAAAATCATTCTTACTTTGTATTTCATCGCCAAGGATCCTATAACTAGTCATGCAACCCATTATTGTTGCAGCTATTTCATCCTTTGAAATGATCTCAGGTGCTATCCCTTCTTGAATACCTTCCGTTTGAATATAATGTTTAACTTCCTCAATATGCTTAAAGCCAAATCTAGGATAAAAAGGTATCACTGCTTCATCTGCACTTAAGTAAATAAGATCTACCTTATCTTTATACTCTTCACTAATCTGATAAATGAGCCTTTCAATTAAATGTTTGTAATGGTACTGAGGGTGTAATATTATATGTTCTAGCCTAATTGCAGACTTTAACTGCCCTTTATATAAAACATCTTGTTTATAAACTGATACATTTGCTATAATCTGTGTACCATCTGTAAAAGAATACGGAATATACTGTTCTTGCCAATATCCCTGTGCATACCATGTCTCTAATGAAACACCTCGGTTTAATTGCAATAAGGAATTTAAACTACTACGATTTTTCTCATCATCTTTGTAATTCTTAAGAAAGGTAACACGCTCCATATCTTTCCCTCCATTTATTTGTTTACTTTTTATATATTATACAATAAAATTATTTGCAATACTCTATTTTTAATAATATTGTTATTTTAAATATATTTAAACAATTTTAAAATTGTGAACAATTAACATAAAGAAAGGTCTATAAAAAACATTTTTGTGTGTTTTTTATAGACCTTTTTCTCTAGTTGCGTATCGCCACTAAAAGTTTTTCAATCCAACCCTTTTTATATTTTAATGAAATATAACCAATACAGCTCATCGCAAGCGCACCTACAATATCTACAATTAAATCCTTCATTGTATCGACTAGTGCTGCTCTTCCTACTAAGTCAGCACCACCTTCTAAAGCAAACTTCTGCATATTAAGACCTAGTAAGCCATCAAATGTAAATTCATAAATTTCCCACAGCACACCCATCGTTGTTGCAAAACAAAAGGCACAAAGTGCTACAAACATTGGACTTAACTGAACAGGTATTTTCTCTTCATTATTTAATAGACTTACAAAAGAAAACCCTAATGCCCCTAGCATTGCACCGCTAAAGGTATGTAATATTGTATCCCAATGTGGTACAACATAATAAAAGCTTTTTACCTCACCTAAATATATCGCACCATATAAAAACAGTGTATATAAAAGTAACATATTCGTTGGAATTTGTAATTTAAATTTCTTTGTTAATACCCCTGGCATAATCATAGCAATGACACCTAATATACATTGTACAAGCATAAGAACATATTCACTTTTAGGACGACCAAATACCCCTTCTGTTGCATCTCCTAATACTGGTGCTAATACAATCCCTATAATTAAAAAGATTGCTGAACCTACTAACGATATCATTACAAATAAACTAATCCACTTTTGCCAATTTATTTTCCTCATGCACTACTCCTTCATCACTTATTAAATTCTGTTAAGACCTGTCCTTATACTTTATCATCTTTCTTATTTATCCTTCAAGTTATTTTTTAATTTATGTAATGCCATAATTTAACAGGTCTAAAAAACATAAAACTATGCAAACGTCTTGAAACCTTGCATAGTTTTGTGTAATCTTCTAGATTAAACTTACCGCTTTATCTAATACTTTAGCAATATCATCATTAATAACAAGGTCTGCCTTGGCATCTGCTGAAGTTTCACTTTTATTAATAAGCACTAGATTTTTACCCGTAAAGTACTGAATCAGCCCTGCCGCCGGATAGACAACTAAAGAGGTTCCGCCTATGATAAGGGTATCAGCTTGACGAATGGCATGTATCGCTCCTGAAATCACTTCATCATCTAAGCCTTCCTCATAAAGTACCACATCAGGTTTTATAACACCGCCGCACTTTTCACATTTTGGCACACCATCAGCTGCTAATATATACTGTGCATCATAAAAAGCATTACAATCCATGCAGTAATTTCTAAGTACCGAGCCATGCAATTCATAAACCACCTTTGAACCAGCTGCTTGATGTAAACCATCAATATTTTGTGTCACAACAG
Organism: Cellulosilyticum sp.; assembly: GCF_982396655.1. NCBI lineage: Bacteria > Bacillati > Bacillota > Clostridia > Lachnospirales > Cellulosilyticaceae > Cellulosilyticum > Cellulosilyticum sp. The sequence continues at coordinate 144,211 of NZ_CEVXFV010000004.1, forward strand.
CTTTAAGTTTCCCCATCTCTTCTAATCTTGCAAGTGCTTTATGACAAGCATTAGGCTTTGCATCTGGGTAAACAAGGTGTTTCTTATAGAAATCAAAAAATTCTTCTTTGTAACGTACAAAAAATGTATGAGAAACAGCTTGCTCTGGTGTAAAATTACGATTAAGTTTTTGGCTATATAAACCATTTGAACTTCTAAAGTCAGGAATATTGGAAGCTGTACTTACACCAGCTCCACCAAAGAATACAATATTTTTGCTATCGCTTAAGATTTTTGCAAGCTGTTCTATCTTTTCATTCATAAAATCATCTCCACATGTTTTTTTATATTATAGCACATTTTATCTTAAATCATTACACTTCCCTTTAACCGCATAGCCCTAGTCTTTTCATTATTTTTGTATTTTAATATTTTGTATAACAGGCCATAATCTGCATCTGAATTCTTCTTCCTTGTCCCCTAAAAAGCAGATCAATTCACTTTCCCAAATATGCATTAATACCTCCTTTTGTTTAATTTCCTGCAAGCATACTTTGAAATGCATCTCATCCTCTACAGTTAGTATCTTTAAGAGCAAAGCTAATTCTAATTCAGATAAACTTCTATATAAAGCCTGGTATTCTCGCCCATATAAACATTCTGATTCTAAGAAATCCACCATATCCTTTAAACTATGAATATGTGTCTTAAAAATCTCCAGCTTATCTGTCACACCTCCTGCACTGCATACGGCTTCGATTACTTCTTTAAAAACATCATCCGCTAGACTTTCTCCATCCTTAAAGTCAATAGTTGCTATATCACGCGCTCTTTTAAATGGCACAAAAATCTTATCCAATGTCTGGTTTACTACTGCTACTTCTATTCTTTTTCCTACAGGTATACAAGCGCATAAAATATACTGCTTTAAAAAGCCATTTATCTTAAAAGTATTAATAATTTCCATTGCCGCACTCTGCAATAAGTTTAAAGGGAATTTTTCATTTTCAAACTGACTTTGAAGAATGCTAATATCCGCCTTACTTAAGCCTAATCCTGTTAAATCTTTGTGTATCAATACCCTTCCTATAGCGTTCACTAAAACCATTTCAAATATATTAATAAGTAATTCTTTCTCATTAGGATCACTGCTTTCTAATAAGTTATTAATATCCTCTATTTTAAAATAGCTACAAAATGCATTCTCATAATAAAGTTTTTTAAGATAGCTATAGACATACGTTATGCCTTCTTCTTTCATCTCATCCATACATAAGGGATAATCAATATCCGCTGCACTCATATGCCCACTAAACTCCGGGTCATAATATGGGTAAAAATCTGTAAAACCCTTGTCAATTGTATCATTATATGCAAAGTTATCTACCTTCAAACGATTTGCTTTGAGTCTTTCAAAATAAACTTTACTTTTCTCTACTTGCCCTTTTATTAGTTCTACCCCTTCTCTAAAAAGTGTTTCTAAAGATTGCTGTTTCAATAAACGAATACCCTCTTCATCTTTTAGGCTTTTGAATTTAAAATCCAAGCCATAAAGTATGGCACGCATAAGTCCTTCTGCCGTTTCTACCTTTACCGAACTACTTTCAAACCTCGTATAACGCTGAATTTGAACTTCCAAAAGTTTCACTAACATAACCTTGATATTTGCAACTTCTGCCATTGAAATAAGCCCCACTCTCAGTGCCTCTTCTATATAAGTTTGAAAATAATTGTTAAATGCTAGTTTGCTACAATCTATCTTGGAAGTTTTGCTTAGACTAGTATTCATTTAAATCATCTCCTAAATAAAGTTTGTCTCTCTCATCAAGCTGCGTATAGTCTTCATGACCATAACGAATATTCCTTGTAAGCTGTTCAAGTGCACTCTGCTGCAGGAGCTCTATATCTCCACCGCAATATTCATCAAAATACTGCCTCATCAATTTTAGTAGTTCTTCATCACTTAAAGTATCTAATGCCTCATTCTTAAAGTAATAAAAAGTCTCTACTAGCTCCTCAATCGTACTTTCATAATTTTGTGCCTCTAAATAAGGGCTATCACAAAATATTTCAATAAGTTTTGGAATAATCCCCCCACCAATTTCTATACGGCCATAACTTAGAAGCGCTTCTTTACGTCTTTCTAAAATTTGTCCTACATCTTCTTGGGTTAGGATTAAACCATACTTTTTAGTTTCTTTATTACATGCCATAATTTCAGAACTTGCTATTTGTGAAATAAGTGCCTGTGGTAAAAAATCTTTCATTGAAAGGCCTCCTTAAATTATACCTTGACAAATCATTATTTTTGTGTTATAATAATATTATATAGGTATTTTTAATATGGTTTTTATAAAACATTATAGCATAGTTCGAAGTATGTTTTCAATAAAAAAAAGAGGATTGCCACAGCAATCCTCTTTTTTTATCTCTCTATTTCAACTTTGCTTACTTTTCTAAGACGCCCTTTAATTGGGGTATTCTGAAGCTGCTTATATACACTTTCACCTTTATTGTTTAAAATTTCTACAAAAGTAGAGATATCTTGAATATTGATAATACCAATATCTGCTGCACTCATCCCTTTTAAGTTGCAAAGTGTACCTACAATATCTACAGGTCGCATCTTCGTCTTTTTCCCTGCATTAATATGCAGTTTCATAATTTCTTGGCTTAACTTCTCGCCCTTTGAAGCTACCTTCTCCATAGGGATACCCATCTTTGTTTCAAAGGCTTCTTGATGATTTATAACTTCTTCTGGCCTTGGTCTTTGGCATACTGGTATGGCATGATGAATATAAGCTTCTATTTCCTTTAAGAAATAATTTTCTCTCTCAGAAACTAAAAGCATAGATTTCCCACTACGACCACCACGTCCTGTTCTGCCAATACGATGCACATAGTTTTCCTTATTCTCAGGAACATCAACATTAATAACATGGGTAACATGGTCAATATCAATTCCCCTTGCTGCCACATCTGTGGCTACTAAATAGCGAAAATATCCTTTTCTGAAATCTGCCATGACGGCAAATCGTTCCTTTTGTTCCATGCCGCCATGTATTCTTCTCACAGGATAATCATTTGCCTTAAGCGTTTCATACACTCTATCTACCTGATCTTTTGTATTTGCAAAAATCATGCAACTCTCTGGTTGTTCAACAACGGTTAAATCCATAAGTGTTTGCATTTTTTCTTCTTCTTCTACTTTGTAGCAAGCTTCCCATACTTTATCCGCTGTCAGTTTTTGACTTTCTATTTCTATAAGCTGTGGATCTTTCATGTAGTTTTCACACAGTTTTTCAATATGTGGTGCAATGGTGGCTGAAAATAATAATGTTTGTCTATCATCTGGCAAATATTTCAAAATACTTTCCACTTGATCAATGAATCCCATACGTAACATTTCATCTGCTTCATCAATTACCAAGTACTTCACACTAGAAACATCCAAACTTCCTCTTTCTAAATGATCTACAATACGCCCCGGCGTTCCTACAACAATATGCGTCTTTTGCTTTAATGCTTTTTGCTGTACATGAAAAGGTGCTTTTCCATAAAGAGATACAATCTTCATGCGTTCAAAGCGGCCTATATTGAAAAAGTCCTCACTTACTTGCATCGCAAGCTCTCTTGTAGGGGTAAGTATAAGTGCCTGAACAGGATTTTCGTCCCACTTTATTTTTTCACAAATAGGAATAGCAAAGGCTGCCGTTTTTCCACTTCCAGTCTGAGACTTCACAATCACATCTTTTCCTTCTAATACCTTTGGCAAAACAGCTTCCTGTACCTTTGTAGGACTTGTGTAGCCTAAAAGATCTATAGCCTTTAAAAGTCCTTCTTTTAAATTATACGCTTTAAAATTCATATTTTTCTTCTTTCTCAATCATTTTGATTAGGTTATCTTAAATTAACTAAATTGCTCTATCATATGTTTCATTAAATAAGTTAGCTCACCACCGTCTATAACGGCTTCTGCCCATGAATGAGATTTGTTGCCACCATCCATATAAACCACTTCATCAAAAACAATGGTTGCATCACATTTTCTAACAAGCATGCCATAGATAACATTTTCTCCAAGTTCAAGTTCGCCTAAATCCATTTCATCTACAGGTACACTTTGGCCATCTAGTATATTAAGGCGTCCTTCATAAGCCACTGCAAAGGAAATAAAAAGTCCATTTGCTTCATCACTTTCTAAATAATGATGTATACGGCGCAGCATGCGCTCTGTCCCTTCATTACATTCTAGAATATCATAACGATTCATATAATGTCTATCGTCATCCTCGTCTTCAAAAGTAAAGATAAATGCAGCATCTTCACTATCTGCAAGCCTGATAATCCCATCTAAATCATAAGTATCTTCATCAAAGGCTAATGACTGAATTTCACCTTGTGTGTTTTCATTTTTGTTCATCTTTATGTCCTCCAACTTACTTAAACGTTTTCCTTCTATATTATACCCTTTCTTTACATAAAAGCTACATTTCCTACAACTTATCGTTCGTTTTTCTTAAAATATAGCAGATGCATGGAAAATTATTCTAATGCCATAAATAACAGCAAATAAACTACCTATAATATACCAAAAGTAACAATTCACCTTCTTTGAAAGCATATCACCAAATATAATCATTCCGCCCATAAATGGTATAAGGAAATATAATGGATGATAATAACACGCGCTCTCAAAGTCTCCTACCATAGCACTTTGCAAGGCTCTAGTCATTCCACAGCCAGCACACGGTATATGTAGAAAATATTTAAACGGGCAACCTATGGGAAATATTTTTTGAAAACTTATATAAAGCAATATACCGCCTATAATAAGTCCCACCTTTTTTAATCTTCTTTTACTAGTATACATTTCAACAAATCTCCCAATAAATCAATCATCTTCAGTATCTTTAAGCGTGACTCTATCTTAGCATTTCCCCTTAAGAGCGTCAACTAAAGGAATACGGTAAAAATAAGACTGGTAGACACTTAGTTTTATTTTAAAGTTGTTTTAATAAATTGGCTATTTCAATAGCACTTACTGCGCCATCATAGCCCTTATTCCCGGCTTTAGTACCTGCTCTTTCAATAGCCTGCTCAATATTTTCTGTGGTTAAAATACTAAAAATCACTGGTTTTCCTGTTTCTAACGAAGCAGCCGCAATACCTTTAGATGCCTCACTACATACATAATCAAAATGAGGTGTTGCCCCGCGAATCACTGCGCCTAGGCAAATCACTGCATCATACTTTTCATTTTGTGCCATTTTCTTTGCTACAAGTGGAATTTCAAATGCACCTGGTACCCATACTAAATCAATATCCTCTTCTTGTACCCCATGTCTTGTAAGTCCATCTAACGCCCCACCCACAAGCTTTCCTACAATAAATTCATTGAACCTTGCTGCTATAATCCCTATTTTTAAACCTTGTGCAACTAAATTTCCTTCTATCTTATTCATTTTAAATCCTCCTTTTATTTTATAAGCACTTAGGCGTTTGCGAAACGCCGTAACCCGTATAAATACGGGATATTTTTTTGTGTA